>CAYONK010000207.1:0-7695 GCA_964405285.1 uncultured Ardenticatenaceae bacterium | reverse complement strand
GTTGGAGTTCAACCCGCTCGACGCCGTGCGCAAACGAGAGACCCACTTCCTCAGCCAATGTCTCCACCATCCGGCGGCGGCAACGGCCGTGAGCCAACGACTGCGCCAATCCGGCCTCTCCCCCGTCAGCGCCGCCGATTTCAGCGCCTCTGAAGACCGCGCGTTATGGGGCAACCTGCAAACCTGGCTGACCCCTGATTCATTTGTCACGATTCAGGAATTGTGCGATAGTTTAGACCGCCCACTGCGTGATCGGGTGCAAACCCTGCAAGCCTTCGCCCCTACACCCGACGCCAACCTGGATCGCCTGGCCGATCAGCTTGTTTTGGCCGTCCTGGAGTGGCGCAGCGAGAAAACCCGTCAGCTTCGTGTCGAACTCCAACGCCTCGTTGCGGAATCCGTCCAACAAGGCGATCACGAAGCGTACCAGGAATACTTGAACCGTTTACAAACCTTATCCGTGACCAAGAGACAAATCGATCAGGCGCGCGACGCCTTGTCGGCTACCAACCGCCGCCGCGCCGAAGACGCCACCTTCAATCGGTTCTAGAAACTGAGATGCGAGATTGGGTCACTTTCCACTCTCCACTCTTCACCCTCCTTAACCGGGACAATCGTTAGCAGAACACCATTCCCAACAGGCATAAAGAAGATGGATTTAGACCACGATTTAGAAGACGAACTGGACGACGACTTACCCGAAGATGAAGCCGTCTTTTTAGACATCGAAGCGCTCGTCAAGAAAGCGCGTCGCTCCCGCCAAATAGACGAAGCAGACGTGCAAGCCATCCTGGCCACGGCCGATGAAGAACAGGCCAGCCAGCTTTATGACCGGCTGCAAAAAATGGGGATCCGCGTTGTCTCCGCTACTGGCGAAACTGTTGACGACCTGGGCGAATCCAACTTGCTTGATTCGGACCTCGACATCCTCAGCGTTGGCGACGACAACGACTACCTGGTCGGCGAAGCCGAAGACGACCCCGTTCACACCTACCTCAAAGAAATAGGCCAGGTTCCCCTGCTCACCTCCGAACAAGAAATCTGGCTTTCCACCCAGCTTAAAGCCGCCGCCGAGATGGACCGTCTCAGCAAAACCCTGGTCAATAACAGCGCCGATGGACAAAGCAGCCATTTTCGCGTGATGGTGTCCAACTACCAGAATTTGCTAGACAACTGGCAGCGGACCCATGAAGCCAGCGCCCGGCTGCAAGTGGATCCGCCCAACCTCTCTCGTCTGGTGGACGAGGCGTTGCACCTGCGGCAGAGTTGGCAAGAAGGCCCGCCATCCTACGTGCGCCGCTATCTCAACGAAGGCAACTGGGGACAGGATGAAGATTGGACAGAACTGGCCGAGAGTTGTTTCGTTGTTTTCACCGCGCTCTACCTGCTTCCGACCGGCCGTTCTCAGGTGATCCGTGACCACTACGCCGCGCATGGCG
This sequence comes from uncultured Ardenticatenaceae bacterium, assembly GCA_964405285.1. Taxonomy (GTDB): domain Bacteria; phylum Chloroflexota; class Anaerolineae; order Promineifilales; family Promineifilaceae; genus Leptovillus. The sequence goes on along the minus strand of CAYONK010000207.1, from coordinate 6,256 downwards.
ATTTGCCCGGCGTTGACCTCTTCACGACCCGCATGGAGGAAGACGACGTCGCCCTGCAATATAACGAATTCATGATTTACCATCTGGCTGAAGAAGCCAAAGTGAATTTGACGCGGGCCAATCTGCGCCTGGTGGTCAGCGTGGCCAAACGCTATATGGGGCGCGGCATTCAATTACTCGATCTGGTCCAGGAAGGCAACGTCGGCCTCCTGCGCGCCGTCGAAAAATTCGACCATACTAAGGGCTACAAATTCAGCACCTACGCCACCTGGTGGATCCGCCAGGCCGTCAGTCGGGCCATCGCCGACCAGGCCCGCACCATTCGCATCCCCGTCCACATGTACGATACCATCAACAAAATCGTGCGGATGCAGCGCGAACTGGTGCAGCGCCTCGGTCACGAGCCATCGGTCGAAGAACTCGCTTTGGAGTTAGACTACCTCTCACCGGAAGAGTCGGAGATGATCAAGCAGTCGTTGAAAACTGGCGAATCGCTAGACCCGGTTCTGAACCGGAAATGGCGGCAAGCAGTCAGCAAAATCCGCGACATTTTACGCATCTCGATGGATCCGATGTCTTTGGAAACGCCGGTGGGCAACAGCGAAGAGGCCACCGAATTTGGCGATTTCATCCCTGATGAAAGCGTCGAAGAGCCGGTCGTCGCCGCCTCCAAAGAATTGCTGCGCGAGCAAATTCGCTCTGTGTTGAGTTTCCTCAGCGACCGCGAACGCGAAGTGCTGGAAATGCGCTTCGGCCTCAACGACGGCAAAGATCACACCCTGGAAGAAGTGGGCAAGAGCTTTGGCGTCACCCGCGAACGTATCCGCCAGATCGAGGCGAAAGCGCTGCGCAAGCTGCGTCACCCCAGCCGCAGCAAATCCTTACGTGACTACCTGACCTGATGTCGGTTGGTTAGTTGGTTTGTTGGTTGGCTAGGCGTCAACCAACAAGCAAACTTGACCAACTTAACCAACCATCCCTCTTTGCCCACGTATAGCGCTTGTGATAGAATGCACAGGCTATACGAGGCTTCCCTCAACCAAAATAATCACAGGTGGATGCAAAACGCCTATGCCGAACCCAATACTCATTGATTACCTTCCCCTGGCGGTTTTATTGGGAATTGCACTCTTTTTTGCTGTCCTGCTCCCGATATTGTCGCTGAATTTAGGCCCGAAACGGCCGTCTTCCGCCCGCAAACTCGCCCCCTACGAATCCGGCATGACCGCCATCGGCGACGCTCAGCGCCGCCTGCCCGTCAAATTCTATCGCGTGGCCGTCCTCTTCATCCTGTTCGACGTAGACATCATCCTTCTCGTCCCCTGGGTGATGGCCTTCCGCGACCTCGGACTGTACGGTTTAGGCGTCATGCTCATCTTCATGTTTATGTTTATTCTTGGCGACATCTGGGTTTGGAAAAAAGGAGTTCTCGAATGGGAGTAGAACAGAAACTTGGCAACCTCGGCGTTGTCACCTATCGCCTTGAAGATTTGATCAACTGGGGCCGCAGCAACGCGATGTGGCCTATTTTGTTTGGCCTGGCCTGCTGCGCCATTGAGATGATGGGTTCTCAGGCCGCCCATTACGATGCCTCCCGCTTTGGCATGGAGCTAAACCGGCCGTCGCCCCGCCAATCTGACCTTATGATCGTCGCCGGCCGTGTCACCCGCAAAATGGCCCCCGTCGTCCGCCGCCTCTACGACCAGATGCCCGACCCCAAATGGGTCATCGCCATGGGCGACTGCGCCTCCTGCGGCGGCATCTTCAACAATTACGCCATCGTCCAGGGCGTGGATGAGATTATTCCCGTAGATGTTTATGTTGCCGGCTGTCCGCCTCGGCCGGAAGCCCTCATTGATGGCATCATGTCCCTGCACGAAAAAATCCGCAACGAAAAACTAGGGGATTGGGCCTGATGAACCGCGACGAACTTGTTGTAAACAAACTAAAAACCGCTTACCCGGACGCCCTCGAAGAAACCCTCGACTTTCGCGGTGAGCGCACCCTATTTATCCATCAGGCGCACCTCAAGCCAGTCTGCCTTTTCCTGCGCGACGACCCCGACCTGCGCTACAACTTCCTCACCGACATCGTCGCCGATGACCTGTTGCCGGAATTCCCCCGCTTTGCCGTCAACTACCAGATCTATTCCATCCCCCACAACCATCGCCTGCGCCTGCGCGTGCGCGTCGAAGACCCCGAAGATGGGCCAGAGACGCTCGCCGACGTCTGGGCCATCGCCACCTGGCTGGAGATGGAAGTGTGGGACTTGATGGGTGTGCGCTTCAAAGGCAACGGCAGCCTGCGCCGCCTTTTCCTGCCCGAAGATTGGCAGGGCCACCCCCTGCGCAAAGATTATCCCCTGGGCTATGAAGAAGTGCAGTTCTCGTTCAACTTCGACGAGATCAACGCCAAAAAGCCATACGCCACCAGAGATTAAGAGCTTTCATAGACCCTAAGGGCTTCAGAAAACCCTTAGGGTCTCAAGAGGTTGTTTAATGCTTCCAATCACGGGTGATACCATTCAGGAATACACAGTAGAAGAACTCCGCAACAAAGTCGGCACTGGGATGCAGATTGATGACCCCGAAGAAAACATGCTGCTCAGCATGGGGCCACAGCATCCAAGTACGCACGGCGTGCTGCGTCTTCTGTTAGAACTCGACGGTGAAACCGTCGTCAACATGGCCCCGGACATCGGTTTCCTCCACACTGGCATCGAGAAAAACATGGAGGCCAAAACCTTCACCAAAGCGCTGGTGATGACCGACCGCATGGATTACCTCTCGCCGATGTCCAACAACCTGGGCTACATCCTGGCGGTGGAAAAACTGCTCGGCGTAGAGGCGACGCCTCGCGCCCAGGCGATTCGGGTGATTTTGGCCGAATTGCAGCGAGTGGCCAGCCACCTGGTCTGGTTGGGCACGAGCGCCCTGGACCTGGCGGCCATGACCGTCTTCCTTTACTGCTTCCGCGAACGAGAATACATTCTGGACCTGTTTGAGATGGTCGCCGGGCAGCGGATGATGGTCAGCTATTTCCGGCCGGGCGGCGTCTGGCGCGATTTGCCGGAGGAGTTTGAGCCGGCCGTGCGCCAACTCCTCGCCTTCATGCCCGAAAAAATCGCCGACTACGAAGGTCTGCTCAAGAAAAACCCCATCTTCCTCAAGCGGACCAAAGGGGTTGGCGTGGTCTCAGCCGAAGACGCCATCTCCTGGGGACTCACCGGCGGCAGCCTGCGTGGCTCCGGCGTGAACTACGACGTGCGCAAGGCAACTCCCTACTGCGGCTATGAGCAATATGATTTCGACGTGCCGTTGGAAACGGATGGCGACGTCTACGCCCGTTACCTGGTGCGGATGGAAGAGATGAAGCAAAGCCTGCGAATCATCGAACAGGCATTGAATAAGCTGCCCGATGGCCCGGTGCAAATCGCCGACCGCAAAATTGTGCCGCCGCCCCGCTCTGAACTGAGCAAGAGCATGGAGGCCGTCATCCACCACTTTAAATTGTGGACGGAAGGGTTCAGCGCTCCGGCCGGCTTTGTTTACCAGGCGATAGAATCGCCGCGTGGCGAATTTGGCGTCTACTTGCGTGGCGATGGCGGTCCAAAACCGGCCCGCGTCCATTTTCGCGGCCCTTCTTATGTCAACCTGGCCTCTTTGCCCCGCATGTCTAAGGGCCTCTTCGTGGCTGATGTCGTAGCCATTATTGGCTCCATTGACATCGTATTGGGCGAGATTGACCGGTAAGGAATGGTCAATTGTTCATGGTCAATCGTCAATTGTTAATTGGGAGAGAACGTTGATCGCTGAAAAGTATGCAAAAGAGATAGAGGGGATTCTGGCCCGCTTCCCGGATAAGAAATCGGCCGTTTTACCCCTGATGCACCTGGCCCAACATGAATACGGCTTCATGAGCGACGAGGCCAAACGGGAGGTGGCGGCGATCCTCGATTTGGACCCCACCCACGTCCTGTCTCTCTCTGGCTTTTACTCGCTCTACTATGAAGAGCCGGTAGGCAAGTATGTGCTGGAAATCTGCAACGACCTCGCCTGCGCCTTGCGCGGCGCGGATGAGTTTGTGGAGATGGCCGGCCGCAAGTTAGGCGTCCCGGTAGATGGCACAACGGAAGATGGTCTGTTCACCCTGAAGACGGTGATGTGCCTGGGAGCCTGCGACCGGGCGCCAATGCTGCAATGCAATCTGCGTTTTGAGGAAAACCTGGACGAGGCCAAATTTGACCAATTGCTGGCCCGACTGCGTGAAGATGCGGCCGGCGGACCCTCCGTTGTGGAAAAAATCGCCTCCTATGCGCGGCGCAATGACGACTGATAAGTGTTCAGCCATGCCAAAGAGCTGACAGGTTTTGGCTTGATGCGCTTCCAATCTAAACGAAAGAAAACCTGTCAGGTCTGAACGGTTACATGAGTGAAGGTGAATCTATGGCATATCTGCTGTTACGTCATCGGGACGTTCCCAACATTCACAAAATAGATGTGTATCGCCAGCATGGCGGCTACGAAGGGCTGGAAAAGGCCATCACCCAGATGACCCCGGCGGAAGTGATTGACGTGGTGAAAGCCTCCGGGCTGCGTGGACGCGGTGGCGCCGGCTTCCCCACCGGCGTCAAATGGAGCTTCATCCCCAAAGGAGCGGGCGAAAAGTACGTCGTCATCAACACCGACGAATCAGAGACCGGGACGTTTAAGGACCGCGAACTTTCGGAGAAGAACCCGCATCAGGTCATCGAGGGCGCGATCATCGCCGCTTACGCCATTGGCGCGAAAACCATCTACAACTACTTTCGCGGCGAGTTTATGGACGCCGGTTACGCGATGGAAGAAGCCATTCGGGAAGCGTATGCCGCCGGATTTTTAGGTAAAAACATCCTCGGCAGCGACTTTAGCTGCGATTTCTACTGCCACTACGGAGCCGGAGCCTACATCTGCGGCGAAGAGACGGCGCTGATCAACTCCTTGCAAGGGGAACTGGGTCAGCCCTGGTCTAAACCGCCGTTCCCGGCCGTTGAGGGTCTCTACCGCAAGCCCACCGTCGTCAACAACACCGAGACGCTGGCCAACGTGCCGCTCATCCTGGTCAATGGCGCCTCCTGGTACATGGAGATGGGCACGCCGCAAAGCCCTGGCGTCAAAATCGTCTGCATGAGCGGCCACGTGGAGAAGCCGGGCAATTACGAAGTGGAGATGGGCGTCACCTATCGTCAACTCATCGAAATGGCGGGCGGGATGCGTGGCGGCAAGAAGTTCAAAGGGCTGTTGCCCAGCGGCGGCTCCGGCCCGGTCATCACCGAAAAGGCGTTGGACGCGCCGATGACCTACGAAGGGCTGACGCCGCATGGCTCCGTCATGGGGTCCGCCTCCGTCATTGTGATGGACGAAGATACCGACATGGTCTGGGCGGCCATGAAGATGATCCATTTCTTCAAGCACGAGTCCTGCGGCAAATGTACCCCTTGCCGCGAAGGTACTTTTTGGATGGAGCGGCTGCTCCATCGCATTTACGACGGGCATGGGACGATGCAAGACGTGCAAACTTTAGAGAGTGTGGCCAACCAGATCAGCGGCCGTACCCTCTGCGCTCTCGGTGAATTTGCCGTCAACCCCGTCCTTTCGACCATCAAACATTTCCCCGAAGAGTATCGGGCTAAAGTAGTTGTTAGTTGATAGTTGATAGTTGGGAGTTGGTAGTTCGCTATCAACTCCCAACTATCAACTACCAACTGCCGTAAAGAGCGAGCAACAAGCAGATGAGCGATCTGATTACTTTGACGATTGATGGCGTGGCGGTGAGTGTGCCGAAAGGGACCAACGTCGTGGACGCTGCCAAGCGAATTGGCAACGACATTCCGGTCTTCTGCCACCACCCCAAATTGCAGCCGGTGGGCATGTGCCGCATGTGCCTGGTGGAAGTGGGCTTGCCCATCCGCGACCGGGCGACGGGCGAACCGCTGACCAATCCTGACGGCACGCCGCAGTTGAATTTCGGCCGGGGTCTGCAAACGGGCTGCACGGTGCAGGTGGCTGAGGGCATGGTGGTGCGGACCGCCACTCCGCCGGTGATTGAGGCGCGGGAGGCTATCATTGAATTTTTGCTGACCAGCCACCCGTTGGACTGCCCCATCTGCGACAAAGGGGGCGAGTGCCCGCTGCAAAACCTGACGATGGCGCACGGCAAGGGCGACAGCCGGATGCACATTGCCGACAAGCTGAAGTTGGACAAACATGTTCCCCTG
>CAYONK010000206.1:0-7703 GCA_964405285.1 uncultured Ardenticatenaceae bacterium | reverse complement strand
TGCCGGTGACGGGCGACATTTTGCTCTGGCAAGAGCCGACGGGCGAGGGGGTGCGGGTGGACAGCGGTCTGCTGCCGCAAGATAGCGTCTCCATCCATTACGACCCGATGCTGGCAAAGATGATTGCCTATGGAGAGGACAGGGAAACGGCCGTTCGTCGTCTCCTCCGCGCCCTGGAGACCACCACCCTGCTGGGACTGACCACCAATCTCCTCTTCTTGCAAGACATTTTGCGCCACCCGGCCTTCCAATCGGGCGATTTGCACACCGGCTTCATCAGCCAACACCTGGCGGACTGGCGACCGCCTTCGGGGGATGTGGAGCTGGCGCTGCTGGCAACGGCCGTTGCCCAATTCCGCCGCCTGCCCCAACCCGCCACCAGCGCGGGCTATTGGCGCAACAACCCCAACACGCCGCAGCGTTTTCGCTATCGCCTCCACGATGAATTGCTTGAGGTGCAACTCACGCCGCAAGCGCATGGGTTCCAGGCTATCATCCTCGCCGACGGCTCCGCGACAGAGTACGAAATACGGTTCACCGATGATGGAACACGGAACGCGATGACTCTGACGGTAAACGGCCGTCGGCAAACCCTCCCCCTCATCCTCACCGCCAGCCACGCCTGGGCCGGCACGCCAACCGGAGCGGTCTGCCTGGAACTGGTCCCCCTGCTGCCCACGCCCCACCCCTCCGCCGAGGCAGGCGGCTCGCTCCGCGCCCCCATGCCCGGCTCCGTGTTGGCTGTGCTGGTGCAGGTGGGCGACCGGGTGACGGAGGGTCAACCGCTGCTCAAGTTAGAAGCGATGAAGATGGAACACACCATCCGCACGGCCGCCGACGGCATTGTCGAGGCGATTTATTACCGACCGGGCGACACGGTGGAAGCGGACGCCCAGTTGGTGAAGATTGGGGAGTTGGGAGAAAAGGTGCAACATGACTGATTTCACGAATAAAGTAGCGTTAATCACCGGCGCGGCCGGGAATTTAGGGGCGGCAACGGCCGTTGCCTTCCACAACGCCGGGGCCAAACTCGCTCTGGTAGACCTGAAACGGGAACACCTGGAAAAGCGTTTCGCCGCGACTACCCCGGAGGGCGACCGCGCCCTGTATCTGGCGGGGGATTTGACGAGTGAGGAGGGGGTAACGGCCGTTGTCCAAACCACCCTCGACACCTACGGCCAACTCGACATCCTCATCAACATCGCCGGAGGCTTCACCATGGGACCACCCCTACACGAAACCCCGCTCAAAGATTGGGACTTCATGCTCGACCTCAACGCCAAAAGCGTCTTCCTCATGAGCCGGGCGGCCATCCCCCACATGCTGCAAGCTGGCGGCGGCAAAATCGTCAACATCGGCGCCCGGCCGGGGCTGGAAGGCAAGGGTAAAATGGCCCCCTACAGCGTCGCCAAAAGCGCTGTCATCCGCCTGACGGAGAGCATGGCCGCCGAACTGAAGCCCCACAACATCAACGTCAACTGCATCCTGCCCGGCACCATAGACACCCCGCAAAACCGCGCCGACATGCCCGACGCTGACTTCAGCAAATGGGTCGCGCCAGAAGCGTTGGCAGACGTACTTCTCTTTTTGGCTTCGGACGGGGCGCGGGCGGTGCATGGGGCGGCCGTGCCCGTCTACGGCCGGAGCTAAATACGAGACTGGAGATTGGAGACTGAACTAATCTCCAATCTCCGCTGCCTTACGTTGGACCCGCGTTTCTAGTGGTGCAAAATCTGGTTTAGGAAGAGCTTTGTGCGCTCGTGCTTCGGATTGGTGAAAAACGCCTCCGGGGTGTTTTCCTCCACAATCTGCCCCGCATCCATAAAAATTACCCGATCCGCCACCGTGCGGGCAAAACCCATCTCGTGTGTCACCGCCAGGATGGTATAGCCGCTCTGCGCCAGGTCGCGCATCACGTCCAACACCTCCTTGATCATCTCCGGGTCCAACGCCGAGGTCGGCTCGTCGAAAAGCAAAATGTTCGGCTCCATCGTCAGGGTGCGGGCGATAGCCACGCGCTGCTGCTGCCCGCCGGAAAGCTGCCCCGGGTACTTGTTGGCCTGCTCCGGGATGCCCACGCGGGTCAGCCAGCGCATCGCCCGCTCCTCCGCCTGCTCGCGCGGCCACTTCCGCACGTGGATGGGGGCCAGGGTCACATTCTCCAGCACAGTTAGATGGGGAAAGAGGTTGAACTGCTGGAAAACCATGCCTACCTCGCGCCGGATTTCGGCGATATGACGCACATCGTAGTTCAGCGTCGTTCCCTCAATGATGATCTCCCCTTCCTGATGTTCCTCCAGCCGGTTGAGGCAGCGGATAAAGGTGGATTTGCCAGAACCGGACGGGCCGAGGATCACAATCACCTCCCCCTTTTTTACCGTCAGGCTAATTCCGCGCAGGGCATGGAAATCGCCATACCATTTGTGGACATTCTGGCAAACGATGAGTTCTTGTAGGTTCGTCATATGATCAGTTGTCATTGCTTCGCTCTTTTCTATAGGCCCGTTCGTTGTTAACTTCCTCGTTCGATTGGGTGATTGGAGATTAGAGATTGGAGACTCATTCAATCTCCAATCTCTAATTTCTAATCTCCTGTAGGTTGTTTAATCCGCGTTCCTAAGTTACTTTTGAACGGCCTCTTTGTAATCATTCAGTCAGTTCTGATCTGCCCTCTGAACCTGCGCTAACCTTGCGCGTCAGCGGGTTTCAGCCAGCGTAGATGTGGATGTGGATGTGGGTCAAGAGATTCGTTGCCCTTCGCCAAGCGCGGAGCCGTGTTCCATACGCCGACTTGCCGTCACCATAATCCAACTGCCAATGAAGTACACAAACATCAGGAAAATGTACGGCTCACGGCGCACGCCCAGCCAGTTGGGTTGGGCAGTGATGAGGTTGGCGACGCCTAACAACTCCACCAAGCCAACGATGGCGATGAGGGTCGTATCCAAAAACAGGCCGATGAACTGACCAACGATGGCCGGGATAACAATGCGAATGGCCTGAGGCAAAATGATCAACCGGTATTTTTGCACCGTGTTCAACCCCAGAGAATCGGCCGCCTCATATTGCCCTTTGGGGATGGCTTGCAAGCCACCGCGCACATTTTCAGCCAGGTAAGCAGCGGCGAAGAGGGCAGCCGCCGCCATGACGCGCCATGTGCTGAGAATCTCCATGCCCGGCGGTAGCAAAATCGGGAAGAGGATGATGGACATGAAGAGGACGGTGATCAATGGCACGCCGCGCACTGACTCAATGTACACTGTGGAGAAGGCGGCCACAACGTTCCCCCGAAAGTACTTCTGGAACAGGTAGGCCATAACCGGCACAAGGACGGGCCAGAAGGCCAGGGTTGTGCCCAACGCTCCATCGGCGGCGTTGAGGGCGGGTAGCGTGCTGTTGTAGAACAGGTAGGCGGTGAGTAAACCGGCTGTTAGCCCGGTGAGCCACCAGGGGACGCCGCGAATCTGGCTGCGCCGGCCGAGCGCCAGCAGCACCCCCAAGGGAAAGGAGGCGACGATGGCGAAGATGGCGATGATCATCGTCAACAGCAAGCCGCCCCAGGCTATATCTGGGTTGAGGGTGGGGGTGAAGTTGTCTACCATCAGGGAGATGGCTCCGGCCAGGGCGGCCACCCAGATCAGCAAAATAGCCAGGCCGAACGTTGAACTCTGGTAGCGACGCAGGAGGTATTTGCTGCCATAAAAGAGCGCGGTGAAGATGATGAGGAAAACGGCCGTTTGCACCAACACACTCGTCAGCGCCCCCGGCACAATCGTCACCCCCCACAACATCGCAAACGACAATAGCGGAGCGACAACCCACAAGTAATTCAGCCCCCGACGGATAGACGAGCGGCGCAACCGCTGCTGCGGGTAGACAAACGCGCTCGCCAGACCCATCACCCCCAGGTAGCCCAGCACAAAAAAGAGCCGCCAATTCTCGGAGCGGGGAAAGCGGAAAACCATCAGATTGCGCATGTTGGCGATCACCGCGCCCCAATTGGCCCCCGGACGCTCGAATTGGGCCAACGTCTCCTTAGCCAGGTCCGGATCGGTAGTGAAGCTGGCGCGCACAAAAGCATAATCAATAAACCCTCTCACCGCCGCCAAAATGAGCAGCGACAGCACCAGGGTGAGGAGAGCGTTGGTGATCGAACTGTACAGATTATCTTTCAGCCAGAGCGTCAGCGGACGATGACTGTGGGTGAGTTCGTTGTAGATAGTCAGACCGAGGGTAACGAGCCAGATAAGGACAACGGCCGTTGTCGTCAGCGCCGCCTGGCTAAACTGATTGGCCGTATACCACACCGTTAAATACGTCAGCAGCAGCAACCAGAGCGCCAACAGCCAGTTGCGCCCGATCTGCTCCTGATAAAAGCGCCGGATGTCCAAATGAATCTGACGCCGCTGCCCGGCTAACGGTAGATTGGGTTCTTGGGTCGCCATGCTTATCTCTCCACCAGGGCAATGCGCCGATTATAGGCATTCAGTAAAAAGGAAATGAACAGACTGAAGCTGAGGTAGGCGGCCATGACGATCATAAACACCTGCACCGAGCGCCCCGTCTGGTTGAGAGTGGTGTAAGAGACTGCCCACAAATCGGCGAAGCCAACAGCGATGGCCAGCGAGGAGTTTTTAGTCAGGTTCAGATATTGGCTCGTCAGGGGTGGGATGATCACCCGGAGCGCCTGAGGCAGCACAACCAATCGCAGCCGCTGCGATTCTGTCAGGCCCAGGGCGCGAGCCGCTTCCGACTGCCCTTTGGAGACGGATTGGATGCCGGCCCGCACGATTTCAGCGATGAACGCTCCGGTATAGAGCGTCAGACCGATGAGCAGCGCGGCAAAACTGGGGGTCAGACGAATGCCGCCCTGGAAATTCAGCCCTTCCAGACGGGGTATGGAGAGTCTGATGGGCGCTTCGGCGATGGACAGTATGGGAGCCGCGCCGGACAAGGTGGGTTGGAGCGTGAGGAGTTCGGCTTCGGTTGCGACCAACATGTCGCATTCGTTGGCAGCGAAGGAGCGGGCTGCCTGATCCAGCCGGGCGCTGCGCCGGACAGTGTAGGGGACGTTGTTGGCCCGTAGCTGGGCGGTCAGGTTCACTTCGGGCGAGTCGTCGCGCACGGAGCAGATGACGAGTGAAGCGGCGTTGACTTCTTCGGGAGAGAGGCGGCCATCGGCAACGGCCGTTTCCACCTCAGCCAGATCGTCCACCCCCAATCGCCCCGCGACCAGCCCCGGAAGCTCCTCAAACGTCTCCACCGGCAAAGAGCCGCCCAGCAAAACCGCCTGAGAGCTGATCGCCGCGTTAGCCACAAACCATCCTACCGCCGCCACCAAAGCAAAAGCCAACAGCGACCAGGTCGTCCGGTTCAAACTGCGCCCTGCCTTTTGCTCCTGCCGGGCCAACACCACCGACACCACAATCGCCGCAGCCAGGCCGCCCAACAAGAAAAAGAACCAGATGCGGAAGGAGGGCATGAAAACCGGCCCTGGCAGATTGATCCCGCGCTGGCTTAAATAAATTGGCAGACCAAACGGCTGGATCGCATTGCGGATGCCGGGCAGCAGCAAAATCACACCAAAATAGATGAAGAATAATTGCAGCAAAAGCGGCGTATTGCGAAAAAAGTCAACGTACCACTTCGCCAGGTTCCGCACCAGCCAATTCGTGGAAAGTCGGGCAATACCGGTGATGGTGCCCAACATAGTCGCCAAGATAATACCGAAGAAAGCGATCTTCGCCGTGTTCAGCGCACCGACCAAAAGCGCCCGCGCATAAGGATCGCTCGGCGTATAGCTGATTACGCTCTCGGCAATATCAAACTGCGCATCAATCCGCAGAAACAAAAAGCCGCAGCGGAAGCTATCGGAGCCATCCGGGCAGCGGAAGGAACCCAAGGCGCCGATGTTGCTGCTGACGTTGCCCATCAGCCAGGACGCACCCAAGAGCATCAGGGCGACGAAAACAACCTGCGCCAGGATGCCGATCACCCGGCCGTCACGCCAGAAGGGGATTCTCTCTTGAGTTGAGCGCGCAGAGGAGGGTTGTTGTGCCATAGTCATCTCCCCGCAAAGATGGATAAGCACAGCCCGGCAAGTAGCGCTGCCGGGCTGTGTTTCAGGTCAGGTGGTTAACGGCCGTTATCCATTAACGGAACGGCGGCGAATAGAGCAAACCCCCATCAGTCCACTGGCTGTTCAGGCCGCGCGGCAGGTCGAAGGGCGTGCCCGGTCCCAGGTTACGATCATAAATCTCAGCATAGTTCCCCACTTGTCGGATTACCTGATAGCACCAATCGTTCGCCAGGCCCATACCGGAACCCAGTTCACCGGTTTCGCCCAGGAGGTTCTGAATCACCGGGTCATCACTGCCCAAGAAACTGTCCACGTTCCCGGAGTTGATGCCCAATTCTTCCGCCTGGATCGTGCAGAAGACGGTCCAGTTCACCACATCGTTCCAGTTGTTATCGCCATGACGGGTCATCGGGCCGAGCGGCTCTTTAGACATGGTCTCTTCCAAAATGACGTGCGCTTCCGGGTCAGCCAGCAAAATTTGCTGCGATACCAGACCAGACTTATCGGTGGTGAAGCCATCGCATTGGCCGGCGTCATACGCTTCGCGCGTGCGATCCGCATCGTCGAAGACAACCGGTTGGAAATTGATGCCCTGCGCCCGGAAGACATCCGCCAGATTCTTTTCGGTGGTCGTGCCGGACTGCACGCAGATCGTGCCGCCTTCCAAATCCCTAAGCGAATTGATGTTGTCCGCCCGGCGAACCATCATGCCCTGCCCATCGTAGAAAGTGGTCGCCTGGAAATCGCCGCCCAACTGAGTGTCGCGGCTGAGGGTCCAGGTGGTATTGCGGATAAGGACGTCAATCTCGCCGGATTGCAGCACGGGGAAACGCTCGTTGGCGGTGGTGGGGCGAATTTCAAAGGCGCTGGCATTGCCAAAGACGGCGGCAGCGACGGCCTTGCAATAATCAATGTCGAAGCCTTCAAAGTCGTTGGTGTCGGGGTTGATGTAACCGAAGCCCGGCACAGCCTGGTTGCCACCGCAGCGGAGGAAACCGCGTGAACGCACAGCCTGGAGCGTATCACCAGTAGGGGCGGGGGCGACTTGGTCCGCCGTAGCGGGCGCGCCGGCTGCGGCAGCCTCCGCCGCGGCCAATTGAGCTTGTAATTCGCTCACCTGGTTTTGCAGACTGGTGACCTGGGCGGCGTCACCGTTTCCACCACCGCAAGCAACGAGCAGCAGGGTTAACAATAGACTCAGTATGATCAGTGTGTATTTCTTACGCATCTCGATTTCTCCTCCAAAGCTAGTAATATGTCGCAGTCAAAACAGAAATAATCAGCAGGTTAAGGTGCTTTTTCGATAGAGACCTCCTTCTGGCAGCAGATACGCCAATATCCCGTCTGGGCTAATAAGCAGGCTTATGTAATTGTCGGTCGCTGTATCTTCAGCGGTTGAAAAGCTTACCGAATAAGCTGTGGGAGTTAGGTTGGTTTCTCTGCACCTGGTTTCCCGTGGTGGGAGGGCGCAGCAGCGGCGAATTAGACTTGCGTGAACGTTTGGGTGTAGTACTATCTTCCTAAATTAGTATAACCAGCCTGACGAAATGAGCAAATTTTGGGATAAAACAGTAATTCTCAATTTGGGCTTGGCATTGGCGTCCTTCTACCCTGTTCACGCGCA
>CAYONK010000205.1:0-7711 GCA_964405285.1 uncultured Ardenticatenaceae bacterium | reverse complement strand
TCATCAACCTCTCTTTGCTGCTGGCGTTTGGGATTTTTCTCGGGATGTTAGCCCCGGTCTGGCGGCGCTGGCGGGCGAAAACGCCCGGTTTCTCGCTCTGGCAGCCAGACGTTTTGGCCCCTATTGCGCTGATGGGCGGCCTGACCGGTTTGCTTGGGTTAGCCTTGATTTTTTCCTGGAGCCGGGGAGCGTGGTTGGGGTTTGCGGCGGGAACGGCCGTTTTGCTCTTCTTCTGGCCCCAACAGCGTCGCTGGGGACTGGCTTTGCTGCTAGGAGCGGGGGCGCTCTTCCTGGCTGGCCTACAACTCGGCCTCATCCCGGCCGGCGTCGCCGACCGCCTGATCAGCTTTAGCGCAGATTTGCAACTTGGCGATGCGCGCGGCGTAGACATCACCGATGCGAATTACGCTGTTTTAGAGCGATTGGCCCATTGGCAGGCCGCCCTGGATATGGCCCGCGAGCAGCTTTGGTGGGGCGTCGGCTTTGGCAACTACGCGGCGGCTTACGCTGGCTACGCCCTCATCAACTGGCCCGACGCTCTGGGACACGCACACAACTATTACCTCAACTTGCTGGCCGAAGTCGGCGTAATCGGTTTACTGGCTTACCTGGGGTTGTGGTTGGCGATCTTTTGGCAAACTGGGCAGCTTTTGCGACAATTCAGCGGCGCAGAGCGAGGGATTGCCCTCGGCTCGTTGGCTGTCTGGACGGCACTGAGCGTCCATCATCTGGTTGATAAACTTTATGTTAACAACCTCTACCTCCACCTCGGCGTTATGTGGGGCTTGTTGGCCTTGTTACGCCACGAGGTAGATGAGAGGTCAGTATTCAATTCCTGAAGACCTGACGGGTTTTCGAGGCGTATTTGACAGGCGATTGCTCTGGTAAAGCCTATCGGGTCTGAACGGTTATAACGAGAGCTTGGGAAGTAAGGGTATTTCATGGTGGCATTGATATTGCGCGTCGCCGATAATTTTGGCATTAAACCGCGAGAAGCGAAGCGATTCATCAAGTTTGTGATAGTGGGCAGCATCGGGTTTGTGGTTGACTTTGGCATTTTCAACCTGATGATCAATCCGCTGCTCTTTTTGTTGGCCGAGGGAAGCGGGCTGCACTCGCTCCTGTTGGGTTTTGGTTTGAATGCGGATCAGATTAAGGGGCTGGTTGCACCGACGGCCGGGACCATCTCGTTTATCGCGGCGATTGTCAGCAATTTTATGTGGAATCGGTATTGGACTTACCCGGATTCCCGGTCTAAGTCGCTGCGTCGCCAGTTTGCCATGTTTACCCTGGTGAGCGTGACAGCGATTGTTATTCGCATCCCGATTATTGCGTTGACACAACGGCCGTTTATCGCTCTGGCCGGAACCCTGTTTGCCGGTTGGGACGTGGCGCTGGTGGAGCGCATCGGCAAGAACCTGGCGCTGGCCCTCTCTGTGTTAATTGTGATGTTCTGGAACTTCTTCGTGAACCGTTACTGGACGTACGGCGACGTGGATTGATGCGGATTGGCCTGGACGTTACCTCGGCGCTGACCCAGGGTGGGGGGATTGGCCGGTATACGCGGGAATTGGTGCGGGCGTTGGTGGGGCTGGAAAACGGCCGTTTCACCTTCCACCTCTTCGCCGCCAAAACAACCGGGTCGCCCGCCGTGCCCAACCCACTGCCCGCTGCGCCGCACGTCCGCCTAAACACCGCGCCGCTCACCGAACCCTGGTTGTATCGTCTCTGGTATCGGGCGCGTCTGCCAGCGCCGGTACAGTGGGTCACTGGCCCAATAGACCTGTTTCACTCCCCCGATTTTGTGCTGCCTCCGGTTGGCGGCGGCATCCCCACCCTGCTCACCGTCCACGATCTCTCGTTTGTCCACTACCCGGACGTTTACCCTGCCGTGTTGGTCAACTACCTGAACCGTGTCGTGCCCTGGTCTATCGGCCGGGCGACGCACGTTCTGGCCGATTCGGAGGCGACCCGGCAAGATTTGATGGCGGTCTGGCAAGTTCCGGCCGAGAAGATCACCGTACTGTACAGCGGCGTGGACGACCAATTCCGCCGGATTGAGGATGAAGGGGTGTTAACGGCCGTTCGCGCCCGCTACCACCTGGATGACGCACCTTATTTGCTCACCGTGGGCACGGTGCAGCCCCGGAAAAATTACCAGATGCTCATCCGCGCCTTTGCTCCCATCGCCGCCGCCTGGCCGCATCATCTTTACATTGCCGGAGGCAAAGGCTGGCTCTCTGAGGCGATGCTGGAAGAGGTGGCGCGCCAGGGTTTGGAAGGCCGGGTGCGCTTCCTCGGGTTTGTCGCCGATGAAGATTTGCCCGCCTTATACAGCGGCGCAGACCTGTTTCTTTTCCCCAGTTTGTATGAGGGGTTTGGCCTGCCCCTGTTGGAGGCGATGCAATGCGGCGTGCCGGTTATCACGTCGGATGCCTCCTCGCTGCCGGAAGTGGTGGGAACGGAAACGGCCGTTCTCCTCTCCCCGCACCAACCCGAACCCTGGACAGAAGCGATCCGGGCACTTCTGGCTAACCCACAGCGCCGCCGCCAGCTGGCCGATGTTGGCCCCCTGCGCGCTGCCCAATTCACCTGGCAGAGCGCTGCCCGTCAGCTCCTCCAACTCTATCAGACCCTCCCCACTCGCTAATTTATCCATCGCGGCAAAAGGCCCGTTTTTCCGCAGTTTTTAGCAGCCAATAGTGACTTTAGTACGCTGTTCCTCAACTATCGAATCAGTTATGATTGTGAATAGCGTGCTGAGTTTTGTTTGGGACAGTCAACATTGCTGTATCAGGATAAAGCCATCAAGTGGCAAGTTATAGGAGTGAATAACAGCGCTAACTTAATGGTAGCAATGGTGAGGCGTTTAGGGAGTATTCAAGTAGGTGCATTTGCAGTATTTGTGGTTCTCTGAGGTTTAATGTGGTAGGGGCGTACCCTTGTGGTCGCCCTCTGGGGCAGGCACAAGGCCAGCCCCTACATCACCACACCAAACATCAGAGAGCCGTATTTGTTAAAAGAATAAACCGCTACCGGGGTAAAGTAAGCAAATGAACATGATAGAGATCGCAAAACCTTTGCCCATGCTCGCTTTTGATGGCAGAGTTCAGACAAACCTTCAGCCGCAATATGAAAGAAGCGCCCTCGCTTTGATTGTGGAAGGCGTGGCTGAAGACAGGAAATACTTATTACAATGGAATGCGCGCTGGTCTGTCTTCAATATGATTGGCGGCAAAGTGGATAATGATCGTGGTGATAACGACTCATTTGCCCGTGCTCTTTGCCGCGAGCTAGAAGAAGAGATGGGGCTGATGGCTCCTCAGGATTGCTTTGTAGCCAAAGAGTTGAAGCATATCTTTTTGCGCCAACACTCACAAGCTCACAATCAGATTAAAAATTATCATTTCTGCGTGTTCGCGGTAGAAATCTTCCCAGACTTGCCGCTCAACCATAACCGCCCCCACACCTTCGCCCGTTGGCTTTCTACGGGCAGGGAAAATGTCTTTGTGTCCGCTGAAGAAATTGCCAGGCTATACACTTATGACAATCGTCCGATTTCCGTGACGACCCGTTGTATTCTCCGGGCGCTAAACGAGCCGATCTTCTGACGCCGCAAGGGCGGCACGGGGCAATTCGGCTGTTTACCATTTCTTAGCAAACCGGTAACAAAAATTTAAAGGGTTGTTAACTTGAGGCGGATATAGTATTCAGCAGTTGGAACCCTCCTCGACCAACGAAAACTCTTCTCTTTTCCTCCTCGAAGCAGAATCCTTTCCCTTGGCGAAAACCGGACACCCCCGTCCGGTTTTTCGTTTTAAATCCTCCGCAGGTGAATGGAGCAGGCAAAAATTTCTCTTTGACAACTGCTGGCTGCTTCTGTAGCATAGCGGCAATGAGAATTTTCGCCGTTTTTGGTAGGCGAAGGGTGTTTGCTTGAAAAGGGGATAAACAATCAGGAGGGTGTGTCGTGAAGCTCAATCAGACCAATGTCGGGATGTTGTTGATTGGCTTGTTGTGGGGGGCGATTTTGACGTTTGCCGGTTTGGCCTTGATGCAGCGGGTGCAGCCCGCGCCGATAGTTATCCATCCACCAGAACCGACGGCGACGCCGCTGCCTACGGCTACTCCCGGACCGATCCGGGTGTATGTGAGTGGGGCGGTGCGGACAACGGCCGTTCTCACTCTCCCGCCCCACAGTATTCTCCAGGACGCGATTGAAGCGGCTGGCGGATTCGTCGCCACCGCCGACCGCGCCATCGTCAACCTGGCCCAACCGCTGGCCGACGGGGCGCACGTGTACGTGCCGACCGTTGGCGAAGCGTTGCCTCTGCCGGTGCTGTCGGTTCAAACGTCGGCAAACCAGGGGGAAACGGCCGTTTCCCCATCCACCACCCTCGTCAACATCAATCAGGCCAGCGTCAACGAACTCTCGACGTTACCCGGTATCGGACCCAGCACAGCCGAGAAGATCATCGCCCACCGCGCCGAACATGGCCCCTTCGCCACCATCGAATCCATCATGGACGTCGCCGGCATCGGCCCCGCTAAATTTGACCAGATCAAAGATCTGATCGTCGTCAACACTGAATAGGATGGGGATGGAGATTGGAGATTCGGAGATTGGAGATTGAACCAATCCCCTAATCTGCAATCCCCAATCTCAAACGTTGCATCGCAACGTCTCTACGGGTATCGTTAGGCCATGTCACACGACAACTGGCTCACTGTTAGCGCGGCCCGCCTGGTTCGCATCCCTTTTTGGCTGCTTAGCAGACGGCCGTTTACCCCACCCCGCAAAGCCGTCATCCTCCAACCTTGCTGCCTCAGCCAGGTCATGCTCACCACACCGCTGCTCGCCGCCCTCAGCAACGCCTATCCTCAGACCCGGTTCGATTGGGTCGTGGGGGATTGGTCCAGAGCCGCCATCGTCGGCAACCCGCGCCTGACAGAATTGATAGACGCCGGGTCCGACAATTTAAAAGCAGCCGGTTGGCGCGCCCTCCGCCGCCTGGCGCAGCGCCTCCAGGCCGAAAATTACGACACCTGTATCATCCCCAGCCGGTCTAGCACCCTCTCTTATCTGGCCTGGGAGGCCAGTATCCCGCAGCGTATTGGGCTGAATGTTAATGGACGTGGTTTTGCCCATACCATCGCCGTTCGCCCGCCGTCTCAGACCCGCCACGCTGCCGAGATTTACCTGGCGTTGGCCACCCCGATGGGTGCGAGTGTCGGGCCAGACAATCCGGTTGGTATGGAGTTTTACCCGCCAGATCGTGACAGAACGGCCGTTACCCACCGCCTCGTCGAAGAAGCAGATTGGTTGGGCGACCGCCCGCTCGTTGTCATCCACCCCGGAGGCGCGACCAACCCATTCCAAACCGAGCCGGATAAACAATGGCCGGCCGAGCGCTTCGCCCGGCTGGTCAACCACCTGGTCCAACGGCATGATGCCCGCGTTTTGCTTGTGGGCGCCGCCGCCGACCGGCCCATCGCGGCGGAGATCGTGGGCATGGCGGCGGTTCCCCTGGTCAATTGGGCGGGCAAACTGGGCCTGGGCGAATTGGGTGGCCTGGGCGAAGTAGCCGATCTCTACGTCGGCAACGACACCGGCCCGACGCACGTAGCTGCGGCCGTTGGCTGCCCCACGCTGGCCATCTACGGGCCGAGCAATCCGGCCTATTCCAGACCGTATGGCACGCCGGGCAAGGTGACTGCCCTTTGGCATGATTGGCGGGTTGAAGGAGAGGAACGGCCGTTTTCCTGGGATCAGGGTGTCACTGTGGCCGAGGCCATTGCCGCTGCCGAACAGCTTCTAACGCGCTAACCTTCCGAGGCGGACAGCGGCGACCGGGGCGGAAAGCGATGCCCCTGACCGATTGGCGCAGCCGCTTTTCTGCACTACAATCCTATCATGCTAAATGTAAACCAAATCCGCGCTGATTTTCCTATCTTGCACCAGGACGCCTATCCTGGCAAACCGCTGATCTACCTGGACAGCGCCGCCTCCTCGCAGAAACCATTGGCCGTCATCGAAGCGATGAACGCCTATTACCGCCAATACAACGCCAACGTCCATCGCGGCATCCACAAACTCAGCGAAGAAGCGACCAACGCCTACGAAGGGGCGCGGGAGCGTATTGCCCGTTTCCTCAATGTCGCCGACAGCGCCGAACTGATCTATGTGCGCAATGCGACGGAAGCCTTCAACCTGATCGCTTACAGTTGGGCGCGGGTCAATCTGAAGCCCGGCGACGAGATTTTGCTCACCGAGATGGAGCATCACGCCAACATCGTCCCCTGGCAGATCGCGGCAGAGATGACCGGAGCGACCATCCGCTATCTGCCCTTTTTGCCCGACGGCACACTGGACCTGAGCCGCCTGGATGAATTTCTCACGGAGCGGACGAAGCTGTTCTCCTTCACGGCCGTTTCCAACGTCTTCGGCACCATCAACCCCGTCAGACAACTGGTCGAGGCGGGTCACGCCGTAGGGGCGGTGGTGATGGTGGACGCGGCCCAGGCTGTGCCGCACACCGCCGTAGACGTGCCCGCCTGGGGCTGTGACTTCATGGCTTTCTCCGGCCATAAAATGTGCGGGCCAACCGGCATCGGCATTCTCTACGGCAAGCGGAAACTGCTGGAGGCGATGCCTCCCTTCATGGGCGGCGGCGACATGATCCGCCGGGTCACGCTGCAAGGTTCCACCTGGAACGACCTGCCTTGGAAGTTTGAGGCGGGAACCCCAAGTATTGCCGAGGGGATCGGGCTGGGAACGGCCGTTGACTACCTCACCGCCGTCGGTATGGACAATGTCCACGCCCACGAGCAATACATCACCAGCTACGCCCTGGAAGCCCTTAGTGAAGTGGAGGGCATCACCCTCTACGGACCACCGTCATCACAGCGAGCCGGCGTCGCCACCTTCACCCTGCACGGCATCCACGCCCACGACATCGCCGAAATTGTAGACAAAGACGGCATTGCTATCCGCGCCGGGCATCATTGCGCCATGCCCCTACACCAAAAACTCGGCCTCAGCGCCACCGCCCGCGCCAGCTTCTACCTGCACACCACCACCGAAGAAATAGATGCGCTCGTCACCAGCCTCAACCGCGCCCGCCGCCTGTTTCGTTTATAAGCAGAAGGAGTTGGTTAGTAGGCTGGTTGGGTAGTTGGTTAGCCAACCAACCGACTACCAGACTACACGACCACCAGACTAACCCATGGACATTTACGGCAGCCACATCATAGACCTCGCCCAACATCCCCTCAACTACGGGACATTAGCCGAGGCCGATTTCTCCTACGAAGAGGATAACCCTCTTTGCGGCGACATCATCCAGATTGATGTGGTGCTAGACAAGCAGCAGACCATCGCCCAAATCGCCTGGCAAGGCAACGGCTGCGCCATTAGCCAGGCGTCTGCCTCCCTGCTGACCGAGGAAGTCAAAGGCATGGCATTAGCCGATTTGCTCGCCTTCCCGCCGGAACGTTTACTGGACTTAATCGGCGTCCCCCTGAGCATGGCCCGCCGCAAATGTGGCTTACTCTCCCTCAAAGTGTTGCAAACCGGGGCCGCCCAATACCTGAATCAAAAAGAGGAATAACCACGCAGAGCGCGGAGGATGCGGAGACAAGCGAAAACTCCGCGCCCTTGTATATTAAAACTGCACATTAACAACAACGAATAGCAAAAAACACCGTTTTC
>CAYONK010000204.1:0-7726 GCA_964405285.1 uncultured Ardenticatenaceae bacterium | reverse complement strand
TCAGCAAACTAACCAACTAACAAACTAACAAACCAACCACCAACAAAGGTGAGATATGGACATACAACATCTGGTTGATAGATTAGAAGAAGCGTTGAACCAAAGCACGCGCGTCCCCCTGAGCGCCTATCTCATGGTGAACGAAGATAAGGTCTATGGAATCATTGACCAGATGCGGGTAGCCATCCCTGAAGAAGTGAAACGGGCCAACCGCGTGGAGGCGGAGAAAGACCGCATTCTGGCCCAGGCACAGGAAGAGGCAGAGCGCATCCGCGAATTGGCCCGCCAGGAAGCGTCTGAATTGGTGAAGCGCGACGCGATCATGGCCAATGCCCAACAGCGAGCGGAGAATATCCTGGAACGCTCGCGCCGCGACGCCGATGTACTGCGCCACGATGCCGACGTGTATGTGATTGAGGTTTTGACCAAGTTAGAAGAAGATTTGCTCCGCTCTTTGGCTGTAGTGCGCAACGGGATGCGCAAAGTACAGGTGGAGCAAGAGGCGGCGACGGGCGAACGGCCGTTATCTGCCCCAGCCGCCGACTAAACCGCCCAACCCGACAAACCACCGGGTCTGGGAGCGCTAAAAAGCCAAAATCCACAGTTTGCCGGATGTTTACTCCCTGGTTATAATTGCCAGTTGCGGCTTAATGCGCCGCTTGTTTTTTGTCTGGGCTTGTTAGCCCAAATTTGCACAGAGAGGATGACCAAATGGGTGCTGTACCGAAGCGTAGAATTTCCAAAGCCCGCCGCGACCGGCGCCGGGCGCATGACTCAATCCGCCCCTTCCACCTGGTTCGCTGCTCAAAATGCGGCGAGATGAAGCGTTCCCACCATATGTGCCTGGAATGCGGCACGTACCGGGGACGGACCATTCTCGCCCCAGCGCAAGAGTAAGGGGTGAAAGAGGGCCGTCTTAGCACGGCCTTTTTTGTGTTTCCGACCATTCCGTGCCTTTATGGCGCGGAATCTTTTTTTACAGGGCCGGATGTTGCGCGGTAACAACAATTAACATGAGCAAAGCCTTCCTTTTTCCGGGGCAGGGGTCGCAGCAAGTAGGCATGGGGCAAGCGCTTTACGAGCGCGTTCCAGAGGCACGCGCCATCTTCGATGAAGCGGATGCGCGCCTGGGCTTTTCGCTTTCTGCGCTTTGCTTCACCGGACCGGATGAGGAGTTGACGGATACCGTCAACCAGCAACCTGCTCTGTTTACCACCAGCCTGGCCATGCACGCTGCTTTGCTGGCGGAGGGGGTTGAGCCGCCCGCTTTTGTTGCCGGGCACAGCCTGGGAGAGTTTTCGGCCCTGACTGCTGTCGGCTGCCTGTCGTTTGCCGCTGGGCTGGCCCTGGTGCGGCGGCGTGGGGAGTTGATGAAGGCGGCCGGGGAACGGGAACCAGGGGCGATGGCGGCGATTTTAGGGCTAGATTTGCCTCAGGTGGCCGACTTATGCGCCCAGGCGACGGCGCAAAACGGCCGTCCGGTACAGGTGGCTAACGACAATTGCCCCGGTCAGATCGTCATTTCGGGCGATAAGGGGGCGTTGGAAACGGCCGTTGCCCTGACGCTGGCCGCCGGGGCACGCAAAGCGGTCGTCCTGCCGATTACCATCGCTGCTCATTCCCCGTTGATGGCTTCGGCGACGGCTGATTTTGCAACGGCCGTTGACGCCACCCCCATCCAGCCCCCAGCCATCCCCATCATCGGCAATGTGACCGCGCAGCCGTTAACCACCCCTGAAGCGATCCGCGCTGAACTGAAAGCGCAGCTCACCGCCTCGGTACTCTGGACCGATTCGATGCGCTACCTGATTGCCCAGGGTGTGCGCTCTGTGGTTGAAGTGGGGCCGGGCGATGTGCTGCTCAGCCTGATGAAGCGGATTGACCGGCAGGTTGAGCGCGTGGTTGGTGGCTGGTAACTGGTATTCATCTGCAATGATAGAGGGAGGTTTTGATGGGTTTGTTGGCGAATAAAGTAGCGATAGTCACCGGCGCTTCGCGGGGGATTGGCCGGGCGATTGCCGAGGATTTGGCGGCGGCCGGGGCGCGCGTGGTGGTGAACTACAACGCCAGCCCGGAGGCAGCCGAAGCAGTGGTGGCGGCAATTCGGGCCAATGGCGGAGAGGCAACGGCCGTTCAGGCTAACGTCGCCAATTTCCAGGCCGCCCAAGACCTGATCCAGGCCAGCCTGGACACCTACGGCCAGATAGACATCCTGGTCAACAACGCCGGAACCACCCGCGATACCCTGCTCCCCCTGATGAAAGAAGCAGATTGGGACACTGTGGTGGACACCAATCTGAAAAGCGTGTTTAATTGCTGTAAAGCAGTTGTTCGCCCTATGATGCGGCGCAAGCAAGGCGGCCGCATCATCAACATCTCCTCTGTCGTCGGCCTGATTGGGCAGGCGGGGCAGGCCAATTATGCCGCCTCCAAAGCCGGCATTATCGGCTTCACCAAATCCCTGGCCAAAGAGTTAGGGCCGCGCAGTATCACCGTCAACGCCATCGCCCCTGGCTTTTTCCCCACCGCGCTGACAACGGTGCTACCGGAGGAACTCAAGGAAAAATCTCTGGCTTTCATCCCGCTGGGGCGCTGGGGCGAACTGCCGGAAGTGGCCTATCTGGTCACTTTCCTGGCGTCGGACAGAGCCTCCTACATCACCGGACAGGTGATCAACGTAGATGGCGGCGTTGCGATGTAGAAATAGAGAGTAGCGACTGGAGATTGAGGTGTGGACTGGCAAGAATCTCCTATCCCCGCTCTCCAATCACAAGAAAGGTAACTATGAGCGAAGTCAATGAGAGTATTGGCCGGATCGAAGTAGCTCCGGGTGTGCTGGCCACCATCGCCCAATATGCGGCGCTGCGGGCGGATGGCGTCTCCCGGATGGCGCCAATTCCCCCGGATGTGGCCCGCCTGTTCCGGCGCGATGTGCGGCAAGACGGCGTTTTGCTGGAGATCGGCGAGCAAAATAAGGTCAGAATTGATATATACGTTATAATGGACCCATCTGTTAACATCATGGAGGCCAGCCGTAAGGTACAGGCGGCCGTTCTGGAAGCCTTAGATACGATGGTAGGTATTCCGGTTGAGGCCGTCAACGTTCACGTTGAAGACGTGGTTTATGCGCAAGAGTAAGCTGGCCATGCCATGTCTGGCAGTCCGGGTCGTTCCATTATGAAGACAAGACGGCGCGCAAGGCGTGTAACCCTTGAGACACTTTACGAATATGATATAGCCGATCATCCACCGGGCGAGATTTTGCAGCAACGTCTGGCCGATTCGCCCATGGAGAAATCTGGTGTTGACTTTGCCGCTCATCTGGTGCAGGGCACAATCGCCCACCTGGAAGAGATGGACAGGCTGATCGCCCGGTATGCGCCGGAATGGCCGCTAGACCAGATGGCTGTGATAGACCGCAATATCTTACGTATTGCTATCTTTGAATTTTTAATTGATGGTCAGACGCCGGTGAAGGTGGCGATTAACGAAGCTGTTGAGCTGGCCAAGACGTATGGTTCTGATAGCGCGCCACGTTTTATCAATGGGGTATTGGGGACGCTGGCCGATCAGGTTTTGAATTTACGACAGGAATTGCTGCTACCCGTGCTAGAATAATTCAGGGTGGCCCACCTCGTTTCCGCCCATGAGTCTCACGCGCTGCTACGATGATAATGGCCGGGTTTATCCTGTAGCCGCCGAATCTCTGCAATTTTCCCCCGCCGTTTACGGCATCTTAATTGAGAATAACCGTATTTTGCTGCTCAGGCAGGCTGGCGCTGGCCTGTATACGCCTCCTGGTTTGCTTTTGCCAGACCACGAACAGCCGGGGCAAGCGATTCGCCGCTATTTTCGCCGTCTGACGGGGATGACGCCGGTGTTGGGTTCTTTGCTGTTGGTCGAGGAGCAGTATCGTTGGATGGCGGGGCAAGGCTGGCGGCTGGCGGTGATGTATTATGCGTTACAACGGCCGTTTACGGCCACCATCCATCTGACCCCGGAGACTGCAACCGGGGCTGTGCCAGAATGGGTGGACCTGATTGATTTACAGCGCCACCAGTTCCAGTTTGGCTTTAAGGCTGTTTCGGCCGGTATCGGCCGGCTGCAACTGTAGGGCTGCTTGTTATGATCCTCGTCACCGGTGCGACGGGCTTTGTCGGCCGTTCTGTTATGGCCTGGTTGGCCCAGATGGAGCAGCCGGCGCGAGCGTATAACGGCCGTCTGACCGATGCCCTGGCTCTGCGCCAGGAGCTAGAAGGCGTCCAGACAGTGATCCACCTGGCGAGCGCCGAAGGGCGTGGCCGGGCGCGCCTGCTGCAAGACGTAGACGTTGACGGCGCAGAACGCCTGCTCGACCGTTGCCGCCGGGCCGACGTGCAGCATTTTATTTACCTCAGCCGCATTGGGGCCAGCCCGGACTCGCTGCATCCACTGCTGCGCAGCAAAGGCAGCGTTGAGCGGATGGTGCAAAAAAGCGGCCTGCCGTACACCATCATCCGCGCGGCTACAGCCTATGGTCTTGGTGACCGTCACCTGGAAATCATCGCTTCGCTGGCGTATTGGAGTTGGCCTTTTGTCTGGCTGCCGGGGGGTGGCAGGTTGGTGTTACAACCTATCTGGGTGGAGGATCTGGCGCGTTGCCTGGCGCTTGCCCCGTTGCGCCCCGATCTGGTGGGCAAAACGGTCACCATTGCCGGTGAAGAGCGGCTGCCCTATCGTGAGGTCGTCAAAGAAATCCTGAATGTGCTGGGGATCTGGCGCTATCCACTGCCGATCCCTTTGATCCTGATGCGTCCCATCACGCGCGTTTTGTTTAGCTGGTGGTATTGGCCGCCGGTGAGCCATTTTTTTGTGGACCGGTTGTTTGTGCCGGAAGCGGCTGACTTCGACAGTATTTTGCGCCAGTTCAGGTTTCGGCCGGCTCGCTTGAATGAGACGTTGAATTATTTAGGGCGTCCTGGCTTGCGCTGGCGTCTTTTTTACCGGAAGTGAGGGGCAGGGTAATCGCTTTCTAAAAAATGGGACACAGCTTTTCACAGATTTCGCCGCTTTCATCTGTGAAAAGCTGTGTCCTATCTTCTTCAAGAAGCGAATTTGCTTGATTTGTGGCTAGGAAGCGGTTGCCCTGAGGTGAGGCGGCCTGCTGGCGCGGCGTGGGCAAGAGCAGCAGGGATGGCTCATTTGTCGTCGTCTGGGGTGAGGGCGTTTTCCCAAAAAGCGTCCAGATCGGTTTCTAATGTTTCGGTGGTCAGGTCTTCGCCCAAGAGGTTTTCCAGTTCAGACATGTCAATGACCGCCCACTCCTCTTCGTTGGCTGGCGTTTCTGGGGGGTCGAAACGGCCGTTTTCCTGCGAAGCGATCATAGCTTCCACAAAGGCAACAAGCTCTTCATCCTGCACCAATGCCTCGGTCGGTTCGGCAGGCGGCGCAGCGGCTGGCGGTGGTGGCGGCGGCGGAGCGGCCTGGGGGGGCTTTTTCTGCGGCTGTATTTTCGCCGGTGGCGACACCATCCCGGTAAGGGGTATTTCGTCTAGCAAATCTTTGATGGCGCGCTGGGTGAACACCCAAATTGTGCCAATACGGCCGCGCCGCGAATGCGCGTCAAAAAAGAGGGTGAGAAAGTGAGATTGGCCGACGTTGGCGCAATACAGTTCAACCATCTCCCCGGCGTGATATTGGATCGTATTTGGCAGTTCGCTGTCGAGGTGTTGGCTGAGCGCGAAGCTTTGCCGGATTGTTTGCGCCAGCACGGGGGTTAGCCGGGAGAAATCCGACCGTCGGTTAGCCATCGCCTCAAAGAGGATTTGCCCTTCGGTTGTGGCCAGGATAAGGCCGGTGGCCCCGGTATCGGTATGGAGGGTTTGCAGGCGTTTGCGGATGGTGGCGGAAACGGCCGTTGTCTCGCTTCTCCGGTAAGCGGCAGCCACCTCCTCTGTCTCGGCCGGTTCACCATGCAATGCCGTCTGCACAGCCAGCAACACGGCATCGGTATCCAACGGTTTGGAGAAATAGCGTAACACGCCCAGGCTATCCGCCTCTTTTTGTCCCTCAAAAGAAGAGTAAGCCGTGATCATAATGATCGGCGTGTTCCGCCCCAGCTTTTGGATGCGGCGCACCAGATCGAAGCCGCTCATGCCCGGCAACCGAACGTCGGTAATCACCAGGTCGAAATGGGTGCGGCGTAATTCCAGCAGCCCCTCCTCGGCCGATGGCACAGCCAATACTTCGCACTCGTCGTTGGACAATTCCAACATGGAGCGCAACAGTTCCAGCATCTCAAAATGGTCATCTACTACCAATACTTTTTTCACGTCGGCCATAACTACTCTTTAACCTGGGTGTAAGCGTCCAAACTGACAGGTAGGTTCGCCACTCGTTCAAAATGAGACGTTTTACCTTGAAAATCTGCCAGGTCTCTCGTGGAACTGAATGGTTACACCTGAAAAACTAAAAGAGGCATCCTAAGGCAATTATAAGAGTTTCCCGCCTCTGGTCAATTCTCTGATTGATTGACAAACCTTATCCAATCATGGAGAAAGCGAAAGTGCGCGGGCTATTTGGCAGAGATGTCGGTCAACCAGGGTCAATTTTCTTCAACAGCGGATAGATCGAGCATAAACAAATTCCATAACTCCGATTCCTGGGTTGGGTCTAGTTGGAAGTGGCGCACCTGGGGATTAGCGAGAGCCAGTTTGGCCCGCATAAAGAGCGGGATCATTGGCAGTTGCTCGGCCAGCAGAATCTGCGTTTCCTGGAAGTTTTCCAGGTAGCCAGGCATGCCCGGCAATAATTCCCGCGCCTTGCGGCAGGCGGTATCGTAGGCTGGCAGCCACCAGCCGGTGTTGTTTAGCCCGTCCCATCCCCGATATGGTGCGCCGCTCAGCGGGTTCAGCCGCCCCGCCGGACCGGTGATCTCCCAAGAAGCGAAGAGATGGCAGTAAGATTGTTCGCCAACCGGCCAGGCGATTTGGCCCATGTCGAAGCGGCGTCCAAAGAGCGGGCTTTCCTCGCCGCTGGCATACCATTGGCTTACCGGCAGCAATTCCACCTGTACGTCTATGCCGCAATGGCGCAGATCTTCGCGGACCAGGGCAGCTAACTGTTGGTTCATGCCGATCTCGGTGGTGGTGGTGAAGCGAACCTGGAAAGGTTGGCCGCTTCCCAGGTCTTCGCGCCAGCCATCGTGGTCGGTGTCGTAGTAACCGGCTGCATCCAACAGGGCGTTTGCGGCGGCCACGTCGTAGGGCCAGGTCTGAATTTCCGGCGGGAAGAGGGGGTGGATGGTTGGAATTTGGGCGTGCATGAGGGAGGAACGGCCGTCAAACAACACCCCCACCATCTTCTGCCGGTTCAGGCAAAGGGCCAACGCCTGACGCACCCGCACATCCTCAAACCAATCGGGACGCCCCCGATAATCGCCATAATTGTCCCAAGAATTGACCCCCAGGCTAATTGCTTCGTAGACTGTGCCAATCTGGAAATAGGGCTGCATCACCCCCCCGACTGCCGCTTCTAAAAAGAGCGTCGTCTGGCTGAAGTCTACCGCGTCCTGAGTGACGATGTCGCACTGGCCGGTTAGAATCTGGACCATCCGCCGGTCGGCATCCGGCAAAAAGCGGAAGACGACACTTTCCAGACGAGGCAGCCCCTCCGCGGCGCGGTAGTAAAAAGGATTTGGTTCCAGGCGCAGGTATTCGCCATCCACCCATTCAACGACACGAAATGG
>CAYONK010000203.1:0-7730 GCA_964405285.1 uncultured Ardenticatenaceae bacterium | reverse complement strand
ACACAGCATAGATTGTCTTGATAAACAACTCGCGTACCCGCTGCAAATTTTGCTGCACGTTCGCCAAAATCGGGTACAGCGTCTGTTCAACAACCCCTAAGATTTGTGCTACCGGCTGCAACACCAACCGCTGCGCTAGAAAATAGAACCCCAGTTGTTCAGGCCCTAAGAAACGGCCTATTAAGATCATGTCGGAGCGCGTCGCCACAAAATTAAGGATATTAAATATCAGCAAGTTACCACTAAATCGGATACTACTCAAGGAAGCCGTCCAGTCTATTCGTAATTCTGGTCGCCAATCAGATTTCCACCAATAGCCTAAGGTAGCTAACCCATGCTTTAGGAGTTGCATGATCACCAAACTCCAATATGCGCCACCTTGCCAGGCAACAATCAGAGCCGCTATTGAGGCCACGAACGTTGCTACAATCTCCACCACAGCCAGGTCACGAAAGGCTAACTGCCGCCCCAACAGCCCACGCTGCACCACCGACAGACTCTGCAGAAGAAATGTTAGGGATAACCAGGCAAATATCGGTCCAACAAGCGGCTCACGATAGAAGATACCCAGCAAAGGCGCGATAGTCACACCTAAGATTGCAAGCAAAATGCCTGCGCCTAAGTTTAACCAAAACAGGCTAGACAAGATAAGATGGTTCATTTGCCGCTGCTGGATGATTGCATTATCAAAGCCCAAAGACATAAAGATGTTAAAGAATTGTACGAAAACTTCGGTCATGCCTACCAGGCCAAAATCCTTTGGCGAAAGAAGAGACGCCAACACAAGAATTACCAAAAACGACCAGCCCATACGAAAAAGCTCTGCGCCACCGCGCCAGCCAGTACCGCGGATCAACGTGTTTTTGGCGTTTACATCTGGCTTAAGATCGTAGGTCATGGCTCACGTCTGGGGGGTGGTTTTGCAGGCGGACAAGCTCGTTAGAAAACGCGCCCAAGCTTACCATCGAGCCAAACAAAAACCAGAAAAGAATGACTAAATTGTAGTATGCCATCGAAGGCGTGCCTATACCACTAACGAGAAAGGCAAACCCGGCAGTCATGATACCAAATATAAGGGGGCGGCTAATTTGGGTAACTGCGGATCGTCTTAATATGCGCCAAGCGGTGGCGAAGAAAACCAACCAGAAGAAGAGATAAATAAACAAGGCTGGTAGCCCACGTTGGTAGGCGATATCTATAAACAGGTTATGACTGGAGTATTGGAGGTCTGTACCGGGAATACCTGCTAATTCGCGATTGATCATTGATGTGCCCACGCCAAACAAGGGATGCTGGGCAATTTGTGTGCCTGCGTATTGCCAAAGCAAAATGCGCCAGCTGAATTCGGACACTTCACTTGGGGAAAAAATGGTGATAAAGCGGGTGACGAGTTCTGGAGTTCGCCAGAGGGCAACGGCCGTTAACAAAATCGAAATCAGGCTAAAACCAACCAGATTAAGGGCTGATCTGCGCCGAAGCAGGAGACTCCTCCAGCGCCAAACAAACAGCCAGACCGCGCCTAGAAAAACGGCCGCCCATGCGCTCCGTGAAAACGTAACCACCACACCTGCAAGCTGAAGCAACAAAGCCAAGAACAGCCAGGTTCGACGACAACCACGCGATTCGGCAAATATCCCCCACGTTAAGAAAGTAGTTACACTTAGAAAAACACCAAAGCCATTGTGTTCAATAAACGTGCCATGCCCTCTGAAAATGGTAGACCCAGTCACAAACAGCTTATTCACCGGATTTCCTGAGTAGGCGGCTACAATATCAGAGGAAAGGGGATGCAAAAAACCTAAATAGCGTAAATTCGTACTCAGGCCAGATAAGATGCGTCCCTGGGTAAGAGTCTGGATGATCGCAATAGCCGCACCAACAGCGCTGACACTAACTAGCAGCCCCAGTCCTCGACGAATGCGCATTGGATCCCGAAGATAGACCCAGGTTAAAGGATAGACCAGGGGTGCAGTCCATACCAGCCTGTAAAGTGCCCAGGCTCCTTGCAAAGGGGTGTCAATAACCGGACCACGCAGAATGGCGATGGTGCCTAAGGCAATGTAGAGAAGCCATAGAGGCCAGTAAGGTGTGCGCCACAAACGGCCGTTTGCTCGCCTACCCGCCAGCATCACCAGCGTCAGCAGCAAACTGGTTAGGAGCAACAATTGGGGCGAAACTTCAGCCCCGTTGCTCAGCTCGACACCAACCTGCATTGGCAAAGAAGCCGTCAAAGCGAGCAAAGCCCAGTATGGCCGTTGCAGCAGCAATAACCCGATAACCGCGCCCAATCCTCCCAACCCTAACAAGATAGTCAGGCGAACATCCATTACTGCCGTCAAGCCCAACAACAGACCTGACGAAATAAAGACAACAGGCCACAAAAGGGGAGACGATAAGATCGATCTCCTTTGCTCTGGCATAGACCGGAACAACGCTACTGCTTCCTGTGAAGGGTGGTCAGACGCGCTTCCGCCTCGGACCAATTTGGTGAAAGTCGCAATGCCTGTTCATAGGCCATCCGCGCCTCGTTGGCGCTTCCTCTGCCAATATAAGCATCACCCAGTAACAAATATCCCCAAGGGTTTTCCGGATCATGGAATAGACCAGAGGTAATAGTCGCAACGGCCGTTTCCCACTGGGCGCAGCAGATTCCCATAACCTGCCCCAAGCGGAAATATGCCCAACCATAAGATGGGTCCTCTGTAATCGCTGCCTCAAAATAAGCTATCGCTGTGTCGTATACATTCTGGGTCACGGCTATCTGGCCCAATCCCGTCAGCATCAGGGCGCGGTTATATGGCACCGTGAAATCATCCACTTGCTCAGCGGCTTGATAAGCCTCCAACGCCGCTGCCACTTCGCCGCGGCTATGCCACAATCTGGCCTGACGAGTCTGTATATCGGATACGCCAATCTGCTTTAAGGTAGGCGCAGTCATTGCTTCCTGATAAGCCTCCAGCGCAGCCGCTTGATCCTGGAGGGTTTCATACACCATGCCGCTGTAATACCAGGCATCGCCTACCGATGGTTGCATGGCCCGGACTCTTTCTAGCCAGACCAACGCTTGTTTATAGTCCCGTGCAACCAGCGCGTTCTGGGCATATTGCCAAAGAAAAGCATCAGGCTCAGGTAAATTAGCCCATGATTGACGAGCTGACTGTTCCGCGCCGAGATTGATCAAACCCCACGCCAAACCACGCCACGCTGATTGGCTGGTTGGTGGCCGGGTTGTTGCAGTGTGAAACCAAGAAACGGCCGTTTCATAATCCTCAGGACCATGTGCCCGGTTTAACAAAATCCAACCCCCATTCCAGGCAAAACTTGACCAAACGCGACCAGCACCCCAAAAAAGCGCTAAAAATAAAAAACCTATAGCCACTTGCAGCCCAAATGATTTCTTCAACAAAGGTTTTGTCACAGGGGAATTCACCAGACACGCTGTTTTTGCGTCAAGGACGTTGGTGTCAGTTATACAAATTAACCAGACTCACTTCTATGTGATAGCATCTTCTCTGTTCTGCCACCACTCTCTACCGATTACAATCAGCATAGCAGCCAGCACGCCTGAGAAAGCAGCTATCAACACGATCGTCAGCCGACCCGAACTGACCGCTCGTTCCGGCACGGCCGCATAGCTGGCCAGCTGCACCTCACTACCTACCCCTTCCGTCGTCAGGCGCGCCTCTTCCAATTTGTGGGCCAGGGTGGTGTACGTCTCTTGAGCAATGCTCAGATCGCGTGACAGGCGATCTTGCGTGGCTGCCAATTGCTGCAACTCCTGCTGTGCCTGTAAGATAAGCGGCTCCAACTCGGCTAATTGCTGGTCAATGTTAACGGCCGTTTCCCCCACCGTCGTCACCAACCCATCCAACAACGCCGCCTGCCCCGCCGCCGAAAGAGGCGTATCCGCCCCCTGCCCGGCAACCGGAAGCTGAAGCATCGCCCCATTGCCCGCACCAAATGCCTGCAATTGCAGCAGCAGCGCCGTCAATTGATCCGCCACCGTCACCGCCTGATCCGGGGGCAAAGCCGCCAACTGCCGCTTCAACCCCTCCACATCCTCAAGCAGCAAAGCCAAACCCCACTGCCGCGCCAGATAAGCCGCCTGCGTTTCCGCATGAGAGCGAAGCTGTGTCTCCAGGATGGTGCTGCGGTTTTCTCCCTGAAAGGCAATCAACGCCTGCTGTGCCCGCTCCAACTCCGTCGCTGCCAGCGCCAACTGCGCCGAGAAGAAAGCGACCTGTTCCCCATTCTGATTGCCAAATAACTCGTTGGCCCGCTGCACATAAATATCTGCCCAACTGTTGGCCAACGTCGCCACCGCTTGCGGATCACGCCCTTTAGCCGACAGTCGAATCAGGCTCGGATCAGCGCCGGCCGAGGCGGAGAGCGTCTGTCTCAATTCGGCAAGAGTCCCCAGATGAGCCAGATTGCCGTTGGCCTGCCTCAATTCTTGCAAGACACCATCGCTGGTAGCCAATTCCGGGTAAGCCCGGTAAACAGGTTGAATGTTGCTCACATTCTGAAAACGAGCATCAAATTGCAGCACGTAGCGGGGGCGAGTAATAGCCACCAATGCCGTCGCCTCATACGTCGGCGGGAGGAGAAAACTAATAAGCAGAGCAACCAACGCAGCCACCGCGCCGGTTCCCAAAATCCAATACCAATTCTTTAACAAAGCGGCCAGGTAGGGCCGCAAATCAATTTCTTCTTCCAAAACAAACTCCGTTTATCGGCACGATGCGACCATGCGCAAATCCGCTCTACACCTCGTCCTCAGAGGCTTCCTCACCCAATAAACGCTGTTTTAGCTGTTCTGCCTGGAATTGCACCGAATAATTTAGCATGGTCCACATCCCTTTCCAGGTCTCCGGGTCCAGAAAATCTTCTTTGCTCGCTCCTTCCAGGCTGTTCATCAAATCGCGGGCCACTTCTGGGGCGAAGCGGTCCACATTGTTGCGTACAAAACGGAGCATAGACTCTGGCTGGAATGGCTCAGGCAGGTGATCCTGCACCCGCTCCCGCACCTGATTGGCCTGGAAACGGGCTGAGTAAGCGAACATATAAGCCATCCCTTTCCAGGTATCCAGGTCCGTCAGGTCTTCAACTGTCATATCCTGGAAGCCTTCCAGGATGTCGAGCTGCACCTCTGGGGCGAAACGGCCGAGGTTTTCCCGAATCAACTTGACCAGCCGTAAGGGGTAATCGGCCATTGTCGCGTCAGACGTGGTCTCCCGTTGCGCCAGCGTTTTTTTCAGGTCTAGCACCAGGCCATCCAAATCGCCCACCAGCTCTTGTAGGCGATTGACGGAACCCGCTTCCTGAACAACGGCCGTTTCCTTCCTCTCATGAATATGGCAATAATCCATACCCGCCCGTGCATAATTCTTGCACTGAGTTCCCGCTTTCGTCACCGCCCTGCAACGCACAACCTCGTCGCTCATCGCTCTATTCCTCCGGTAAACCATTTAATGCCTCAGGCAAAATTAAAACGGACAACTGCATCCGGCGTCATCCGCTAACGCTCTATTATAACCTTCTCACGCCATTTTCCGAATGACAATGCGCTGCCCCGCTGCTCAGTCCACCAGTCCGCCAGTTTGCGCCAAAGCGCGGCATACGCTCATAAAAGTATTGACATCTATGACGCACTGTGTTATATTCCTTCATGATGCAGTGCGTCATGGGCGCGCTCTAATTCAATTATGGGACAATGTGTTCAAGCAAATAACACATTGAAAAACAGAAAACCTGGGAGGTTTTAATCATGAAAAATGAAGTAGTTATTGAAGTTGCTGAGGAAAAAGGAACCAACCTGCCTGGTCTGGTTGTAGAGAACGTTCATAAGCTGTTCTTAGTTGGCCTGGGCGCAGCGGCCATGGCTCAGGACGAAATTGTCAACCTGGTAGAGAAACTCGTCGAGCAAGGCGAAGAGACGGAGAAGAAAGTAAAGGATTCCGTCAACGAAATTATTGACGAACGCAAAAAAGAGGCGGAAAAAGCCAACAAGCAGGCTGAAAAAGAGTTCAACAAGCGCATGGAATCTGTCTTGCACCGCCTGAACGTGCCCACCCGCGCCGAAATCCGCTCCTTGAACAACAAAATCACCAAACTCTCCAAGAAGCTGGACGAACTGTATCAGGAACCCGTGGCGTAATTTCCTTACCGCCTTTTTGCAAAGCAGGTGAAGAGAGAGGATTTGGATCATGGCTGAAATCGAGATCATCGAAGAAGAGGTCAAGGAAGCGTCCAACACTTTGTTGGAAACGGTCCGCCGGGTATTGATGGCGGGCGTGGGCGCTGTTGTCCTGGCGCAGGAAGAGATTGAAGAGTTTGTCAACAAATTAATCGATCGCGGAGAAATCGCGGAGAAAGATGGCCGGAAGCTGATCAACGAGATCGTTGACAAGCGGAAGAAGAAGGCCCAAGAAAGCACGCAAAACGCGCAGGAAGAGGTTGACAAACGGCTGGAAGGTCTGCTGGATCGGCTGAACATCCCTACTAAAAGTGACATTGATGCTTTGAATGCCAAAGTGACTGAGTTGACCAGCAAAGTTGAGGATCTGAAGAAGAACATGGCTTAGGCACGCTATAGCAAGCCATATCTTATCACTGTAACCACTCTGGGGGCAGAGTTCGCAAGGGGAGAAAACGGCCGTTTTCTCCCCTTGTCTCGTTTTGCATCCAGAGTGATCCCGCTTATAATTTCCAAAAAGAGTGTTCTGGAGGCCATCCCAACGAGCGAGACCCAATCTGGCAGAACACAGGAGCAGCCCCATGCCCGTCATCAAACGGTACCCCAACCGCAAACTCTACGATACGGAAGCGAAAAAATACATCACGCTGGACGGCATCGCCGATCTCATCCGCCAGGGCGAAGAGGTCCAGGTGATTGACCACACGACGGATGAGGATTTAACGGCCGTTACCCTCACCCAAATCATCTTCGAGCAAGAGAAAGAGAGCAGCGGCTTCCTGCCCACCTCCGTCCTCACCGGACTGGTCCAGGCTGGCGGCGAAACCCTCAACAACCTGAGCCGCAGCCACACCTACCCGCTCGATCTGCTTAACCACGTTGACCAGGAAATTGACCGACGGCTGCAAAAGCTATCGGAACACGGCGATCTGGCCAAAGAGGAAGCGGCTCATCTCCGCGAAAAATTGCTCAGCGACCCTGTCCGCATCGCTGAAGAAAAGTTAAGCGCCACCGCCAGCGAGATCGAAAAGCTGGTCCGCGCTCGCGGCGTGCCCACCCGCGAAGAGGTTCAGACGCTCATGACTCAGTTGGACGATCTGGCCGGTAAAATTGACGTCCTGACGGCGCAGGCAGAGAAAAACGACAAGGGGGAGTGATGACATGAAGATTCAAGGCAGTTACCCTTTTGCCGCCACGCCGGATTCGCTCTGGCCCCATCTGCTTGATCCCCAGGTGTTGTGCCAGGTTGTGCCTGGTTGCCAATCACTCGTCCAAATCGGCGAAAACAGGTTCCAGGGGCGGATGTTGATCCGCCTCGGCCCGTTGGCAGGCACGTATGATGGGCAGTTAACCCTGACTGAGGTGCAACCGCGCGGCGGCTATACGTTTCAGCTAACGGCGGAAGGCGAGAATGGCGGTTTGGTGGGCAACGGCCGTCTCCACCTTGAAGATCAAGACGGCCTGACGTATATCCATTACTTCTTTCAGGCGACTGCCAACGGCGATTTGCAAGCGCACGCCGCCCCGCTTTTGG
>CAYONK010000202.1:0-7732 GCA_964405285.1 uncultured Ardenticatenaceae bacterium | reverse complement strand
GCTGGAGGCGGCCTATGAGGCCACGCTCTGCGCCGCGATCTGGAATCTGCACGCCCACGGCCGCCACCCGCTCTTTTTGACGCTGTTGGGCGGCGGGGTGTTTGGTAATGAGACAGGGTGGATTCTCGACAGCCTGGCGCGGGCAGTGGACCGTTATGGAGCGTGGCCGCTTGATGTGGCCATTGTCAGCTACGGCCGGCCCAACCCGGCTCTCCAGCCATTGCTCGCCCGATTTGCCTGAGCGCCTGGCTGATTGCGGATGTGGTGGTTGGGATGGGGAAACGGACAACGGCCGTTTCCCATTGTCCGCTGGCAAAGCAGTCAGTTGACGCATAACAACCTGCCCTCTAAAGGCAGCCAACAAGGAGAGTAGCTCATGCCTGAACAGACAGAAAAGCGCGTCGCCCTGGTAACCGGGGCGAATGGGGCCATCGGCCTGGCGATTGCCCGCCAGTTGGCCGCCCTGCCTGGCTATGAACTGGTCCTGGTGGGCCGGAACGAGGCGCGTCTGGCGGCCGCGACCGAGGCTGTGCAAACGGCCACCGGCAACCGGCAGGTGCGCTACGAAGTGGCCGACCTCTCCCGACAGGCCGACATCCTGGCGCTGGCTGATCGTTGGTCCGGGCCGCTGCATGTCCTGGTCAACAATGCGGCGGCCACGCCGCGCCGCCGTCAGGAGACGCCGGAAGGCATTGAACTACAATGGGCGACCAATGTGCTGGGCTATTTCTGGCTGACCCAGGCGTTCCGCGAGCATCTCATCCGCGCTGCGCCCGCCCGCGTGGTGAACGTCGCCAGCTATTACGCCGGTGACCTGGATTTGGCGGATGTGGAGTTTGTCCGCCGGCCGTATGACAACAACCGGGCTTACCGCCAATCGAAACAGGCCAACCGGATGCTCACCGCCGCCTTCGCCCAACGGCTGGACCCGCACCAGGTGGTCGTCAACGCCTGCCATCCTGGCGACGTCAACTCTCAACTGAGCAACGACCTCGGCTTCGGCGGGCAAACGTCGCCGGATGATGGGGCGCGGACGCCGGTCTGGCTGGCCAGCCACCCGGAGGCTGCCGCGCTGACCGGCCGGTATTGCGCCCAGGAGCAGGTTGTGCCGGACCCGTTCACCCAGGACGAGACGGCTGTCGAGGCGCTCTATCAGCTCTGCCTCCGCTATAGCGGGCGCAACTGATTTTTCGCCAGCTATCGCTGTAAACCGCAGGCATGGTAGCGGAGGTCTACGCCGATGACAGACATACGACACATTAGCCGCCATTTCATCAGCGACGGGGAGTTCAACCGGATGCTGCTGGATATTCTGGCCTGGGCCAGCGAATACATCGAGGGCAAAGAAGATGCCGACCCACTGGTGCTGGCGGTTCACGCCCTGGCTGACGGCGACCACGAGTTGAGCGTCCTCATCCCGCCGGAGTTCGGCGGTGAGCGGGCCAGGGAGATCATGATCGCCATCGGCGCAAAAGCGGCCGAAAGCGACGACCCGCTCGTTGCTGCCTTCCTGGTCACCGAAGCCTGGATAACGACGCGGCCGACGGCCGATGGCCCGCCAGAACTCCCACCTTCCGAAGACCCGGAGAGGATTGAAGCGTTGGTCATCTGTGGCAGTACCATTGATCAACGGCAGAATCAGGTGGTTGTGCGAATCGAGCGCTGTAACGGGCTGATGCAGGCGGGCGAGGTGATGTCTGTCCCGTTTATCAACGATGGGGCGGACCAACTGCAAAACCGGCTGTTGATGCAGTTCTGGCGCTCTTACGCGGAAGAGTTGATGCTGCGGAGAAGAGACGGCCGTTGATGCTTCCCCTCTCTATAACAAGGTCCATAAATGGTTGAGTCGAATACCTGGCCAGGTGGCCAGGGGAGGAAGCGGTTTCATCTTCTGGTTGACTGTAGATTGGCTGTAGGGAAATCCCCGTTCAAAAACGAGGCAGTCTCATTTTGCCCGATTAGCCCTCGCTGCCTAATTCGTCAACAGCATCTATCCCGAAAATCCCTCTATTGGCGTGAAATACCGTAATGAAATGATGAGAGAGCTATTGCTACCTCCGCTGCAACGGTTGCGTTTAAAATCAAAAGTTCAATGTTGCCTAATATCGAGTTTCTTCCTAGCTCAGCCACAAGCCTTTTTATCATCCAGTTAGTGACACCTGCCCCGCGTATACCTTTTTGCTGCATGTCGGCTACAGCAGAAACAAATATGGCTTCCAATTCATTGTAGTCAAACCGATACTGCTCGGGTACTGGAACAGTGACTAGCATACCCGATCCCATCCCCATGTCCTGGTTGGCCTTGATAATACGAGCTATTTCGAGAGCTGAGCCAGCTACAAAATCACCAGAAACACCGCTGTGCTGATTGAAGAAGGGAGCAATGTCTTCGGTTTGCAGACCCATCACCAACACCCCCTGTGTTTCCAGCACCTCTCTGGTTGCTCCGATGTCAAGGAACGGTTTCACACCACTACAGACAACGGTGGTCGGTGTGCGGCCTAATTCGGTTAGGTCTGCGCTGACGTCAAATGAGGCGTTTCGATGGACGCCCCCAATCGCCCCGGTCGTCATGATAGGGATACCAGCCAGACTGGAAACAACCATAGTGCCGGCTACAGTAGTTGCTCCACTGGCGGCCGTCGCCATCGCCAAAGAGAGGTTGCGACGGCTGCAACGCATGAGAGTTGCCTTGTCTTGAGTAGCAATCCACTCTAGCTCATCTCGAGAGAGGCCCACATGAATACGGCCGTTCAGGACAGCTATCGTAGCTGGAACCACGCCTAGTTCTCGGACCCTGTTTTCCATCAGCGTAGCGACTGCGATATTATCTGGATATGGTAACCCATGTGTGATCAATGTGCTTTCCATGGTAATAACAGGGCGAGCTTCCGCAAGCGCATCAGCGACTTCATCCGTAAGAAAGAGAGGGGGATTCAGGTTCATTTGAAATTCCTTAACTGAATATGGACCGTCTCCACAAACAGCAATGCTTTTATAAGCATGGTTTTAAGGAGTTCTTGATCACGCTCCGGTGTGAAATTGACCCGAAACGACTCAACTTCTTTGATAACGGCCGTGTCCACTTGCGGCAGCAGCTCGGTTAACTTGCCGACAGCCTCCAGCTCTCCCGGGTATGCCGACATCGCCGCGCAAGCGGCCTCTGCCACATACTTGACATACTTGAGAGCCGCCAAAATATGCTGTGTTACCTTTTCGTCAAAAGTATCCAGTTGCAGATACGGGGTCAGAGGCAAAAACATGTACTGACGCATATCGGCAAAGTAAGAAACCTTATGGGTATGGCGGCTGGCGTCAGTGCTGTTCATTTGTGAACGTACGTCCTTACCACATATCAATTTGCTGGATGCATCTGACTGTAAATTAGGCACCAACCCGGCGGGGAGCCAGTTCGCTTCGGATAGAGCATAGTAACAGAATGCATGAAAGTCCGGGATATTGTGCTGGGCTAGGCGTTCTCCCGCTTGTACTAGTCCATTCATCATTCTGTTGAACTCCGCTTCATTTTCAAAAGCTTCGTCATGAACAAAAACCCAGAAATCAATATCGCTTTGCCCCGGTATGATTTCCCCTCGGGCCATAGAGCCATAAAGATAAACAGCGGCAACCTCCGCTACGCCGCCGATCACTGTTGTGAATTCGGTGACCGCAGATCTGTATTCTTCCGTTGGTTTCATGCGAATCTCCTCAGTTCGCGCAAAAACGTTTCAAACAGCCACACCTTGCTTGTAATGGTAGCACGGTTAGCAACCCCTGAAGCGTAAGCGTTATTCTCTTTGAACCTTATATAGGCCTCGACCAGGTCAGGTGCGTCGAAAATAGCAAAAAACAGATTCTCTATCGAAGACAAGTCTATCTCCCAATAACCTTTGGTGAGAACGGCAGTGGCCATAAGCAACAGAGATTCCCGATCTAGTAACGAACCCAACTGCATAAACTTCTGGTGAATAATGAACGACAAAATCCCATAACGACGCAAGTAATCGTAACAACCCTCTATGTGCGAAGCTAAAAGATGTGTTGTATCTGGTAAAGTCAGCTCATCGTAGAAGTTACGGCCATATAACTGTTCTCCCTTATATTTCAGGTAATAAGGAAGGTGTGGTTTTTCATTTATTTGCAGCGGGGGAACAAAGATCCCTGGCGCGGTCAGCATATCAATTTCGCTAGCTCTTAACACATGGAGACTATATCCAGACGGCACAGCAGCATAGACATGACAGGCTGTCTCAAAAAAACTCGTCACCTCTTTTTCCATAATGACGACAAAACCCCCATTCGTAAAAGGGTGGGGGTAATATGAAATGCTTTGTAACCTTCCAGGCAAAGCACTCGTACATGACTCCACAAAAGCAGAAAACGCCGGATCCACAACAACCTCCTTAACTCATTGGTTACAAGCGAAGCAGTTTTTGTGAGTTGCCAAGCCTCTTATTGGCTGCAATTCGCGCATGAAAAACACTGACAATAAAATCCCAAAGCACCCTCCGCATACACAAACCATTCAGGCTGATAGACAAAAACGCAGCAATTCTCAATTTGAGTTTGGCATTGGCGTTCTTCTACCCTGTTCACGCGCAATTGTCATGCTGAGCGAAGCGAAGCATCCCTACGGCCCCGGATTTTCCAGGAGAACGGGATGCTTCGGAGAACCTCAGCATGACACCTCTCTTGTTAAATTGAGAATTGCTGACAAAAACGCCCGCTCATTGACAATTTAACCGATGAAGGTATAAAGTAACCGCCAGCAGGTGCGTCTGATTGAAATGCTATACGGGGAAAGTTGACGGCGTTTCCTGGTCAATAAACCAGACCCGGAGCAGTTGCCCGCCCGGTATCTGGCACCCCCCCTCTTATCGTCGCCGGACGGTTGAACGCGCCTATACCACCATTAAGCCGTTGCGACGAGGTCGCCGGATTGTTAAAGTTACTGACAGTACCGCCCACCTTTATTACCCTATATCCTATTGGCTATCTCGACTAATAGCGTTAAGATAAAAGGAGAGGAGCGATTTTGGTTCTCACGAAGATTGTATTGGTAAAAACTTTAATCTGACGATAAGCGTGTACTTATTTTGATAAACCAACTATCACTTTACAAGGAAGAACTCAATGCAGAACTTGTCCTTCGATGAATTTATAAGTCTACCAGACAAGGACATAGAGTACCTCATCCAAGAGCCAAAAACCTGTTTGCTAGGGTTGAACGGTACAATGCGCTGGTTTACTTTAGAATCGCTTCAATCTGTCACTCCATCGCAAACACAATTTCTTGAAATCTACGCAAACACCACGTCTCAGCGGTTAGCTGAAATTTGCGATATGGCTTTCAGCCACGGCATTCACACCTTATTAATCCCGTTACTCAACCAGACCCTGTTCGCCGGCCGCAGCCAACAATATGCACAGATGATGATCGAGGCCCTGCCAAACATCACCAGTGGCGGCTTTATGGACGAGGTGTATGCCAGACACGAAGCAAAAGTGGCGTTTTACGGTGACTACGAAAACATATTCCTGTCCGCTGACAAGAGTAAGTTGCTTGACTCGTTTGCGCAAACGACCAGGGCAACGCATCATCATGGTAAGCACCAAATATTATGGGGTATTTTTGCTCAGGATGAAACGTCGGCGGCTATCAATGCAAGTATTAATTATTATGAAGAACATCACCAACGACCGGATAGAGAAAGCTTAATCCGCCAATATTACGGGTGTGATGTTTCGCCTGTCGATCTATACATTACATCGGGAAAACCTAGACTCTTTGATGCCCCTTTTCTAGTAACGGGGCAAACTGACCTGTATTTT
The DNA here is from genome assembly GCA_964405285.1 of uncultured Ardenticatenaceae bacterium. Lineage (GTDB taxonomy): Bacteria > Chloroflexota > Anaerolineae > Promineifilales > Promineifilaceae > Leptovillus. Next base: position 1,900 of record CAYONK010000202.1, on the reverse strand, counting down.
ATGACTTCTCCAAGTCTATATTTGTCTCGCCGTCCCCTTCGCCAAATTTTGTACGATCATCTGTATTCAAGAAAAAACGAGAAAAAATACACACAGTTAGACGAAGCAGAGTGGCAGGACATGAAAAGTTTTTATGAGGCAAACAAGGAGAATGTGATGGGTATCGGGACCGTTCATCCTGATTGGGGAATTTGGCTGCACGGAAGGAGGCCGTAAAACTATAAACATACAGACATACAGACATACAGCAGACTAACGACAAAGAATACTTACAGGAAGTTTTATCTTAATCCGCATTACAGTACAGGTTGAAAAGAGCTTAACGGATTCGATAACAATCCATGTAGTAAGCAATAAGGATTGTCATGAATGCACAAATGCAACAACTTTTATCGGAAATAGGAATTGGTCGTATTTCACCATCTGCATATGACACAGCGTGGATAGCGCGGTTACGTTCACAAATGCCGCACCTGGCAAACGCCGCCCTGGATTGGCTACGAGAAAATCAGTTGGATGACGGCAGTTGGGGTACGCCGGAGTATTTTCACTATCACGACCGAATGATTTGTACTTTATCAGCGACAATCGCCCTACAGCAAGCGGGCGAATATAAAGATGTACGTCGTCTTGAAGCGGCCAGGGGGTTCCTGGAAAAATACGGTCATAGTATTAGTCTGAACCCCGTCGGCGCAACTGTGGGTTATGAAATGATCATGCCAATGCTGCTTCAGGAAGTAACCAGTTATTACGGGGGGACGTCTTCTCCACTAGGGGTCGGAGGACTTGGCGCGACTGCCAGACAGAAGAAACTACAAAACAGCCCCTCGCAGATGATTAATCGCTATACAACGATGGCTCATTCTGCGGAGATGGCAGGCAACGATAACAAGCACATAATAAATTGGGAGGATTTGTCGGAAGAAAATGGCTCCGTTGGTTTTTCTCCAGCGGCAACGGCTTATTTTGTAAGCCATTGCCCGGAAAACGACAAGGCGAAAGCGCATTTAGAATCAGTGTTTCTGGAGGAGAGCGTTCCAAATGTCAGTTCAGTTGATTTGTTTGAGACAATCTGGTCAATATGGAATCTCCAACAAGCTTATCCCTCGTTCGATCCGCTGCTAGTGAAAAACCATTTGGACTTTATCACGTCTTCTTGGGTTTCCGGACTAGGAACCTCGTTTGCCTATGGTTACACGCCTAAGGACGGTGATGATTCTAGTCTGGCTTACGAAGTTTTGGTGCGCGGAGGGCGAACCCCGGATTTGGAGGCTATACTTCATTATGAAGACCCCCACGTCTTTCGCTGTTTCCAAAGCGAAAGCGATCCTTCGATCAGCACAAATATTCACGTAATTGGAGCCTTACGACAAGCTGGATACGAAAATACACACCCCTCAGTGCAAAAGGCGATGAGATACTTGCAAGAACAGCAACAGGCGGGCGGTTGGTGGCTAGACAAATGGCATAGTTCTCCTTACTATCCATCAGCGCACTATGTCGTAACGGCCGCAGGCTATTCTGATGATTCAATCGTACAGCAAACGATTAACTGGATTATCCAGACACAAAACAAAGACGGCTCGTGGGGCTGTATTGTTCCTACCGCTGAAGAGACAGCATATAGCTTAATGGCTTTATCCCACTGTAAACGAGTGGGGTATGCGATTGATAACACCGTACTACAGCGTGGAAAGATATGGTTGTCAGACCATTCAAGTGAAACAGGCCCGGCTTTATGGATAGGAAAATGTCTATACTCACCGACCCGTGTTGTAGCCTCCACTGTATTAAGCGCTCTGGCTATGGTAGATAATTGTTAGCGCCGCAACGTTGAATTGGTGGAGACGCCATGCGTGGGTGGCAACAGTGGAATTGCATACAAAATAAAAGGTAGAAG
>CAYONK010000201.1:0-7759 GCA_964405285.1 uncultured Ardenticatenaceae bacterium | reverse complement strand
GTTTCCTTCTTCACATAAATGGGGCTTTGGTGTATACTGATGGCCTAACGTGGTGAAAAGTGGGTCAAAGTGGGGCGATCTGGCTGCAAAAACCCATAAAAACCAGGTTATAATGGGGCAATCAGAACAAGTGTTCTAAAAACGGACCAGCGTACAAAGGACTCTACGCTGACCGCAAACAGGCGTCGGACCATGTTCTTAGGCGAATTCGCGCACACCATAGACAACAAAGGGCGGCTGACCATCCCGGCAAAGTTCCGCGAGGACGTGAAAGACGGGTTGGTCGTGACGCGCGGCTTCGACCAAAACCTGATGCTGTTCACCCTGGAAGGTTGGCGCGAGTTGGCGGACCGAATTGCCCAACGGCCGTTGGCCGATGAAGACGTGCGCGCTTTCCGTCGCCGCGTTTTCTCCGGGGCCGTTGACCTGAAACCTGACCGTCAGGGGCGTGTCCTCCTGCCCCCCTATTTACGCGAATTCGCCGGACTTGACGGCGAAGTAATCGTCGCCGGGATGTACAACTACGTGGAGTTGTGGAGCGCCCAAACCTGGCAAACGGTCCGCAGCGACGCCAACGACAACAGCGACGCCGCCCGCTGGCAAGACTTGGGAATTTAGGATTTCGGATTGACGATTGGAATCGTCAATCGTCAATCGTCAATGGAACACGTTCCTGTTCTTTACCAAGAAGTTTTAGAGATGCTGCGGCCAGTGGAGAACGGCCGTTACATAGACGGCACCCTCGGCGCAGGCGGGCACACGGCCGGGCTGCTCGCAGCCTCCGCCCCCTCTGGCCGTGTTCTCGGCTTCGACCGCGACCCAGATGCCATCGCCTTCGCCCGCCAACAGTTAGCGGCGTATGGCGAGCGCGTCCACTACGTCAACGACAGCTACGCCCGCATGGTCGAGATCGCCCCGGCCATCGGCTTTGCCCAGGTGGATGGCATCCTGCTCGACCTGGGCCTCTCCTCCCGGCAGCTAGACGACAGCCAACGCGGCTTCGCCTTCCGCCTGGACGGGCCGCTGGACATGCGCTTCGACCAGACCGGGGGCGAAACGGCCGCCGATTTGCTTAACAACCGAACAGAAGCAGAACTGGCCGAGATTTTTTGGCGGTATGGCGAAGAACCGGCAAGCCGCAAAATAGCCAGGCTGATCGTGGCCAATCGCCCCATCACCCAGACAACCGAACTGGCCGAACTTATCGCCACCGCCAGCCCAAACCGGAAACGGCGCATTCATCCGGCCACCCAGATCTTCCAGGCGCTGCGCATCGCCGTCAACCACGAGCTAGACGCTGTGGAGCAAGGCGTGCCCGCCGCCCTTTCCCTTCTGAAACCGGGGGGACGTCTGGCTGTTATCAGCTTCCATTCGTTGGAAGATCGCTTCGTCAAACGGCTGTTCCGTCAATGGAGTACAGCCTGCAGTTGCCCGCCAGAACAACCTATCTGCACCTGTAGCGGCCAGGCCGCCGCCCGCCTGATCACCCGCAAAGCGGTCCAGGCCAGCGCCAGCGAAATCGAACAGAACCCGCGCAGCCGCAGCGCCCGGCTTCGTGTCGTTGAAAAGATTTAAGAAGAGAGTTGATAGTTGAGAGTTGAAAGTTGACAGTGAGCTAGAACCTCCCAACTCCCAACTACCAACTACCAACTACCAACTACCAACTACCATGACTAACTCTCTGCGACAAAAACGTGAAAGCGCCAAACGATTGACCTGGCTCACCGAGGCCCAGGCTGCTTTGGGTTGGGGCATCATCCTCGTCCTGGTGGCCGTGCTAGGCACGATCTATCTTAGCCAGGCCAGCCAGATCGCCGTGACCGGCCGCCGGGTGCAGATCAGGCAAAACGATTTAGACACGCTTAAGCGAGAAAACGCGGCAATGGAAAAGCAGATCGCCGAAGCGCAGGCGCTGGACCGGCTGCGCAGCCGGGCGCAGGAATTAGGCTTTGTGCCCGCGCTGCCAGGAGACATTGAGTATTTAGCAATTCCAGAGTATCCGCGAGAAACGGCCGTTGTCCCCACCCTCGCCCCGGCCGCCAACGCCACGCCAGAAACAGTTCCGCCACCCGAAACCATGCAAGAAGCCCTCTGGTCAGTCTTCCGCGCCAGTGTCGGCAACCTTATCCAGGGAGAAGCCGGTGAACAATAGTCAACTACGCCGCATGTGGATCGTCCTGACCGGCCTCATCTTCGCCACCTTCATCATCATCGGCCGGTTAGTCGTCTTCCAGATCATCCAGAGCCAGGAATGGACCGAGCGCACCGCCGACAAAGTTTTTGTCGTCGCCCGGCCAGAACGCGGCATTATCTACGACCGCAATGGCGCCGTCCTGGCCGCCAACAGCGCCGACTACCAGATCGGCGTCTCGCCCAACCTCGTCACCGGCGCGGAAGACCTGGCCACCCAATTGGCCGTCATCCTGGAAAAGCCGCGCTACGAGATCATGGACGCCTTCCAATCCCGCCGACCCTTCATCATGTTGGCCGGCCGCGTCTCCGCCGACGTGGCCGACCGGGTGCGCGAATTGCAGGAGAAGCATGGCGGTCTGCAAATTGACCCCCTGCCCCGCCGCTTCTATCCGCAAGGCGAATTGATGTGCCACACTCTGGGCTACGTGGATTTCGATGGCAATGGCGGGGCCGGGATCGAAGGGTATTACCAGACCGACCTGGCCGGGGAAGCGGCCAGCGCCGTGATCAACATCTCTCCACTCCAGGTGCAGCAAAGCGTCATCGCCCGCGAGGGAGCCGACCTGACCTTGACCATTGACCGTTCGCTGCAATTTTTAGCGGAAACGCACTTGCGGCAGGCCATCGCCGACTACGGGGCGGTTGGCGGCAACATCATCATCATGGAACCGGCGACCGGGGCGATTCTGGCGATGGCTACCAATCCCTGTTACGACCCGGAACTCTTCTACACAGCGCCAGAAGACCGGTTGTTTAACCCAATGGTGAGCAGCCAGTATGAACCCGGTTCGGTGATGAAGCTGATCACGATGGCCGCCGCCTTAGACGCGGGCGTGGTAACACCGCAAAGCACCTATTACGACTCCGGCGAATTGTGGGCCGGCGGCCATCGCACCGTGAATTGGGATCGCGCCGCGCACGGCACGGTAGACATGACCACCCTGCTGGCTCGCTCACTCAACGTTGGCGCAGCGACCCTGGCCGCCTGGATGGGGCCAGACAGCTATTATGATTACATGCGCCGCTTTAATTTCGGCAGCCCGACCGGGGTAGATATTATGTCCGAAGCGGGGGGGCTGATGCCGCTGCCCGGCGACCCGCTCTGGACCGAATCCTTCCTGGCGACGAATTCGTATGGGCAAAGCCTGGCGGTGACGCCCTTGCAGATGATTTCGGCGATTTCCGCCCTGGCGAATGGGGGGGAGATCATGCAGCCTTATGTGGTGCAGGAGGTTCGCACGGCGAATGGGACGTTTGTCCATACGCCCTCTGTCGCCAGCCGGCCGATCAGCCCTGAGACAGCGCGGGTGGTGACGGAGATGGCGGTAACGGCCGTTTCCCGCGAAGTCCCCGACGCCCTGGTCGCTGGCTACACCATCGCCGGCAAAACCTCCACCGCCCAGATCGCCGAAAACGGCGTCTACCTGCGCGATGCCACCAACGCCTCCTTCGTCGGCTGGCTGCCCGCCGACAAGCCAGAGGTGATTGTGCTGATCAACCTGAACCGGCCAAGCGTCTCCCCCTGGGGGTCTACTACCGCTGCCCCCGCCTTCGGCAAACTGGCCAAAGAGTTGGTCGTGCTGCTCGACATCCCGCCAGACAACGTGCGCTTACAACAAGACTTAATGGCCCTGAGAAACTAAAAACGGACAACGGATAACAGACAACGGATAACAGACAACGGATAACGACGCATTCATCATTCATCATTCAACATTTATCATTCATGTTAACGCTTGCGCACTTTTTAGAGGTCTTAACCTCCTACGAAACGACCGGCCGCGAACCGGCCGTTTCTTGCGTTGTGGTAGACAGCCGCGAGGCGAAGCCCGGCAGCCTGTTCGTCGCCCTGGCCGGCGAGACGGTAGACGGCCACGACTACGTTGGCGAAGCGTTCCAACGTGGGGCGCGGGCCGCTTTGGTGGCTCGGCCAGTGGGCGATTACGCCACGCTCGATTTACGCCCTGGTCAACCGCCGGTGACGCTTGGCGGCTCTCCGCCCTACTGCCTGCTGGTCGAAGACCCGCTGCTGGCGATGCAGCAAGTCGCCCAGGCGTGGCGTGCCCGCTTCCAGACGCGAGTGGTGGGCATCACCGGCAGCGTGGGCAAAACCTCTAGCAAGGAACTCATTCATTCGGTGCTGTCGCGCCGCTACCGGACGCTGAAATCGCCGGGCAACCGCAACAGCGTGGTGGGGCTGCCGCCGGTGCTGCTCGATTTACGGCCGTTCCACCAATACGCCGTCCTGGAGATGGGTATGTACACCACCGGCGAGATCGCCCGCCTCTGCGAACTGGCCCGGCCGGTCGTCGGCGTCATCACCATTGTCGGCCCGGCTCACCTGTCGCGGGCGGGCAGCATGGAGGCGATCACCGCCGCCAAGCAAGAATTGGTGGAAAGCCTGCCGGCCGATGGCGTGGCCATTCTCAACAAAGACGACGCGCGGGTGATGAGCATGGCCCGACACACTCAGGCCCGCATTTTCACCTATGGGCTGGACCCGGCGGCCGATTTATGGGCGGACAATATCCGCTCGATGGGGCTGGAAGGGATGCGCTTCACCCTCCACTACGGCCGGGAACAGTTGAGCGTGCAGGTTCCGTTGTTGGGGCGGCACAGCGTCCATACGGCGTTGCGGGCAACGGCCGTTGGCCTGGTAGAAAAGCTCTCCTGGGACAGCATCATCTCCGGGCTGAACGACTCGCGGGCGCAACTGCGCCTGGTGGCCGTGCCCGGACCGCACGGCTCTACCATTATTGACGACACCTACAACTCCAGCCCGGACTCGGCGATGGCCGCCCTGAACCTGCTGCAAGATTTAGACGGCCGTCACGTCGCTGTGTTGGGTGACATGCTGGAATTGGGCTTCATGGAAGAGGAGGCGCACCGGCTGGTGGGCCGCCGGGCGGCCGAAGTGGCCGACACGCTGGTGGCCGTTGGGCCGCGCGGCCGTTGGATTGGCGAGGAGGCGTTGAGCGTGGGCATGGGGGCAGACCGGGTGCTGCTGGCGGCGGATGTAGAAACGGCCGTTGCCCTCCTCCGCGAGATCATCACAGCCGAAGACACGCTCCTCATCAAAGGGTCGCTGGGCATGAACATGAGCCGCATTGTCTCCGAACTGGGGGAAGGCTGATGATCTTCGCCCTCACCCTGGCCACCGTCACCTTTCTGCTCGCCGTCATCTGGGGCAGTCCGCTCGTCGAGATCATGCGGCGGCTCAAACTGGGCGCGCAGATTCGCATCGAAGGGCCGCAAACCCATCAGGCCAAGATGGGAACCCCGGCCATGGGCGGCATTCTCATCGTCGGCTGGGTCATCCTGGTTAGCATTGTGGTCAACATCGTGGCGATCATTCAAAACCTGGAAATCGCCGAAAGCGTCGTCATCCCTTTGGGAGTGATGGTCGCCTACGCCATTTTGGGCGGCATTGATGACTACCTGGGCTTCCACCCCCGGCCGCACGGCGAAAAAGGGATGCGGGCGCGGGTGAAAATCTGGCTGCAATTGGGCATCGCCTCTGTTGCCGCTATCATGCTTTATTGGGTGGTCAACGATGGCAACGGGTACGTCGGCGTGCCCACCGTGCCCTTCTTGCTGAACATCGGCCCGCTGTATATCCCGGTGGCCGTCGTCATCATCACCGGCACGGCCAACGCCGTCAATATCACCGATGGGCTGGATGGGCTGGCCGGGATCATCGCCGCCACCGCGTTTATCGCTTATGGCATCATCGCCTTTTTACAAGACCAGACCTTTTTGCTGACCTTTTCCATGGTCACGGCTGGGGCCTGCTTTGCTTTTCTTTGGTACAACGCCCGACCGGCGCAGATGTTCATGGGCGACGTCGGTTCCCAGGCGCTTGGTGGCGCGTTGGGCGTGGTCGCCCTGATGACCAATCAATGGCTTATTCTGCCGGTTATCGCCGCCGTGCCTTATGCCACGATGCTCTCGACGACATTGCAAGTGCTGTACTTTAAGTCAACGGGCGGTAAGCGGCTGTTTAAGATGGCGCCGCTGCACCATCATTTTGAGCTAATCGGCTGGAGCGAGACGCAAATTGTGCAGCGCTGGTGGCTGGTAGCCATTTTGGCGACGATGGTGGGGATGGCGTTGGCGTTGATATAGTTGGGAGTTGGTAGTTGGGAGTTGATAGTGACGCTCCCCACTCCCAACTATCAACTATCAACTATCCACTATGGACACCTTAAGCGGTAAACGCCTTCTGATTTTGGGTCTGGCGCGGCAAGGGATGGCGCTGGCCCGCTTTGCCGCCGAGGTTGGGGCGCAGGTGACGATTTCCGACATGCGCCCGGCGGAGAAGTTGGCGGCGGCGTTGGCCGAATTACAAGATTTACCGATTGCTTACGTCTTAGGAGAACATCCTATGAGTTTGTTGGATAACACGGATTTACTGGCGGTGAGCGGCGGGGTTCCGCTGGATATGCCGCTGGTGGCCGAAGCCCGCGCGCGCGGGATTGAATTGACAAATGATTCGCTGGAATTTATGAAACGGACGCCAACGGCCGTTATCGGCATCACCGGCTCGGCCGGCAAAACCACCACCACCGCCCTCACCGGCGTAATTGGGCAGATGGCCGGGCGGCGCACCTGGGTCGGCGGCAACATCGGCCGCCCCCTCATCGCCGACTTGCACAAAATGGCCCCGGACGACATGGTGGTGCAGGAGCTTTCCAGCTTCCAACTGGAGATTTGGGGGCAAAGTCCCCGCGTGGCCGCCGTGCTGAACATCACTCCCAACCACCTGGACCGGCACAAGACGATGGCCGCCTACGCCGACGCCAAAGCCAACATCCTGCGCCATCAAGACGCCGCCGGTGTGGCCGTGTTGTGCGCCGATGATCCGGGCGCGCTGGGGCTGGCGGGCGAGGTGAAAGGGCGGTTGCGCACCTTCAGCCTGCGCGGGCCGGTGGCCGATGGCGCGTTTGTCCGGGATGGGCACATTTGGCTGAAGAATGGGAAGGAAACGGCCGTTTGCCCCCTCTCCCACGTCCAACTGCGCGGTGAACACAATTTGCTCAACGTCCTGGCGGCCGTCACCCTGGCCGACAGCGTGGACATCCCCACGGAAGCGATGGCCAAAGCGATCCGCTCCTTCAAAGGGGTGGAACATCGGTTGGAACTGGTGCGGGAATGGCGCGGCGTGCGTTTCGTCAACGACTCCATCGCCACCGCGCCGGAGCGCGCCCTGGCCGCTCTGGCCGCCTTCGACGAGCCGCTGATTTTGCTGGCGGGTGGCCGGGACAAGGCGATGCAGTGGGAATCATGGACGCGTCAGGTAGCCAACCGGGTGAAGCAGGTGATCTTGTTCGGCGATCTGGCGGAGATGTTAGCGGCGCGACTGGACCAGGCTGGTTATGCGGGGGTGACGCGGGTGGAGGGGTTGGAAACGGCCGTTTTCACCGCCGCCCAACTCGCCCAACCCGGCGACATCGTCCTGCTCTCCCCCGGCGGCACCAGCTTCGACGCCTACGCCGACTTCGCCGCCCGCGGCGAGCATTTTCGGGAATTGGTGAGCAATCTATAAGGAAGAAGTGCAGGAGTGCAG
>CAYONK010000200.1:0-7809 GCA_964405285.1 uncultured Ardenticatenaceae bacterium | reverse complement strand
CACAGATGGACACAGATGAAAGCGGCGAAATCTGTGTTCATCTGATGTCCAATTTTTTAGAAAGCGATTGCCCTGGGGTCTAGATGACCGGGAGGGCGGCGCGGGATATGATTAGGGCTGCATAATTTGGAAAATCAGGCTGCGCGAATCATGGCGGCAACACATTGAGAGGAATGAAGATGGCCTTACGAATGAGACGGTTGGGAAGAGGGCAGGAAATGGAGGCGCAGGAGAAGTTGCCGCGCCTGTCGCGGGCGCAGCTTGGGGTGTTTGCCCGGCTGCTGGCGTATGTACGGCCTTATACGAAGTGGATGGTTGTTTCGACTATCGCCTTGCTGTTTAGCGTGGGGTTGGGGCTGATTTTGCCGCTGGTGATTCGCAGCCTGGTGGACAGTGTGTTGGTCGAACGGAATCTGGACCTGCTGAATCAGTTGGCGCTGGGGCTGTTTGTGGTTTTTGTCTTGCAGGCGGCGGCCAGCTTTGTCAACCGCCTGTCGCTGGCTTTTGTGGGGGAGAAGGTGGTGGCGAATATCCGGGTGGAGGTGTACAGCCATTTGCAGCGGCTGTCGCTGCGCTATTTCACCGACCATCGCACGGGTGAGATTGTGTCGCGGATTACCAATGATGTGTCGCAGTTGCAAACGGCCGTTACCGACAACCTCATCGCCCTTCTCCGCCAACTCCTCACCCTGATCGGCGCGGCCGTTTTGCTCTTCATCCTTGACTGGCAGCTCACCCTCATCATCCTGCTCGGCATCCCCATCGTCAGCCTGACGATGGTCTGGTTGGGGCGCAAAATCCGCCGCGAAGCCAAAGCGGTGCAAGACGCTCTGGCTCAGGCGGCCAACGTCGTCGAGGAGACGGTCTCCGGGGTGCGCATTGTGCAATCCTTCGCCCGCGAGCCATACGAGATCGGCCGTTTCAGCGAAAAGGTGGACGAGGTGTACCAGGCCGCCATGCGCCGGGCGAAAATCGGCGCTGTCTTGGGGCCGTTGATCGGCTTCATGGCCTTCGCCTCGATTACCATCACCCTCTGGTTTGGCGGCTATCAGGTGATTCAGGGGCGATTGACGGCCGGGGATTTGGTGGCTTACCTGGTGTATACGATGCTGGTGGCCACGCCGGTGGCGACGCTGGCGGGGTTGTACAGCCAGTTCCAATCGGCCATCGGGGCGACGGAACGGCTGTTTGAGTTGCTGGACAGAGAGCCGGACATTGTCAGCCCGCCGGGCGCGCCACCGCTGCCGGCCGTGACCGGAGAGGTGCGGTTTGCGGCGGTGAATTTTGCCTACACAACGGCCGTTTCCCTCCTCCGCGACGTCACCTTCACCGCCCGACCGGGGCAGGTCATCGCCCTGGTGGGGCCGAGCGGGGCGGGCAAATCCACCCTGGTCAGCCTCATCCCCCGCTTTTGGGAGGTGGACAGCGGCCAGATCAGCATAGACGGCCACGACATCCGCGCCGTAGAACTGCGCAGCCTGCGCGAACAGATCGGCATCGTCCCGCAAGAGACGACGCTCTTTTCCGATACGGTCTACAACAACATCCGCTACGGCAAGTTAGACGCCAGCCGCGCCGAAGTAGAAGCCGCCGCCCTGGCGGCCAATGCCCACGACTTCATCCGCCACGATCTGCCTGATGGGTATGAGACGCTGGTCGGCGAGCGCGGCGTGAAGTTGAGCGGCGGCCAGCGGCAGCGGGTGGCTATCGCCCGCGCCCTGCTCAAAGACCCGCGCATCCTCATCCTCGACGAGGCCACTTCTTCGCTGGACAGCGAGAGCGAAAGTCTGGTGCAGGAGGCGTTGGAGCGGCTGATGACCGGCCGCACCTCGTTTGTTATCGCCCACCGGCTGAGTACGGTGGTGAATGCGGATTGGGTGCTGGTGCTGAATGAGGGACAACTGGTGGAGCAAGGGACGCACGCGGAGTTGCTGGCCCGGCCGGATGGCCTGTATACGCGGCTTTACCAGATGCAATTTCGTGTCTAGCCTTAGAGCGCGCAAAGCGCGGAGGTGATGCAGGAGTTTTGCCCCGGTTTATCGCCCCAGGGCGAGACGGCGCAGAGAGCTTGTAGGACACAGATCTTCACAGATGAACACAGATGAAAGCGGCAAAAATGGTTAGTAGTTACGTTGCACATTAAAATTTGCCAAAAGAGGCTCATCGCCTGGTTGACTGACAAACCTCAGATTTATCCCGCGGAGAGCGCGAAGGACGCGGAGATTATCTCTGGTAAAACCTCCGCGCTCTCTGCTTTCTTCGCGGTTAGATAAGTTTTGTCAGTCAATCAGGGATCAGCACGCACACTCTCCGCTTTTTGCAATGACGAAGGAGGCGCAATGGAACTCGAAAAGCGCTTCTGTCCCAATATGGCCTGCCCAGCCAGAGGCCAGACAGGCCAGGGTAATATCGGCGTTCATCGTCAGAAAGAAAAGCGAGTTAGACGAACACCCTCTACAACTCCCGATTGCGCACAGCGCGGAAAGCCGCGTACACGTGGTCCTTGCGCGAGCCATCACCCCGAATCACGCCCGCATTGCGCATCCAATCTGACCAGGCAAACCAGATGAGGGTCTGCACCAGGTCGGTATGCCGCTCCTGTACGTGCCGGTAAACGTCCTTCATGTACTCGGCGATTTCCAGGTAATACTGCGGCCCGATTTCGTTGTCGTCGGCCACGCCAATCTCGGTGATCCAGAATTTGTGGCCGGGCAGGTCGCGCCGGTAGACGTCGAACGCCTGGCTGAGCGTGCCGTACTGCCGCCCCCAATCAAAGGGGGCTTTGGTCGCCCAGCGGGTGTAGGGATGGATGCCGATGGCGTCAACCGGTAGTTTGCCGCCCAACGCCGCCTCCACCCGGCGGATGTAGGCGACTGTCGCCTCCGGACCGGTGGCCATGCCGTTGAAGATGATCGGCGATTCTGGCGAAGCGGCGCGGATCGCCTCGGCCACCGTTTTGGTGATCAGGGCCATCTGCTCCGGTTCCAGGTAGACGGAGGCGGGATTGTTGCGTTTGTCGCCCTCGTTCCAAATCTGGTAGGCGACCTGCTGTTTGTAGCGGCGGTAGTGGGTGGCGATCTCTCTGGCTCGCGCCGCCAAATCCTGGGCGTAGCCTTGCCAATCATTGTTGCCGGTCCAGGGAGCCTTACCCCAGACGGTCTCCTGGTTGATGATGATCAGCGATTGTACGCCGATGCGGTTGTAGGCGTGGACAATGGGGTCATATTGGGCGAACGCCTGGCGGATGTCACCGCGCTCGGCGACGACCGGCCGGGCGTCTATTTTGAAGACGAAGCGCACCCAATCTAACCCTTTGAAGTCGTCGGTGTCGTAGGGATTGCTGTGGGGGGCGTCGGGGTTGATGTTCATGCCGGTCTCCAGTACGGCCGGTTTGTCGGGCGGCGGGGGGACGGGCGTGGGGGCGGGGATGACTTTGGTGGAGCGGTAGAAGATGGCTGAGCGGATGGCTTCCCATAACGGCCGTCCTGCTCGCCCATACCGCTCCTTCAACGAGGCTTCCTGGGCCGGCAGCAGCCAGGGGTCGTTGATCCGGTAATCGTCTCCATCCTTGCCCACAATCAGCACCCAATGCTGGTCATTGTCCGTGTAAGGGGTGTCGCTGGTGAAGTCTACGTGGATGGCTACCGGCCGGCCTTCGGCCAGGCTGGCGTCAATGTGCCGGGTGATCTCCGGGCTGGATTCCAACTTACCGCCGTAGATGATGTCGGTATAGGCGTCGGAGAGGGCGTTCCATTTGGTCAGGTTCAGGTTAAGGAAACCGCCCTTGCGCAGCAACAGGTCATTTAATTGGGCTGGCGTAATCTGCTGGCCAAAGGCGTTGGCGACCATAGCAAAACTGGTGAGCAAACAGCCCCATTTGCCGATGGTCTGGCTGGAACCGGGGTGACCGAGCCGCTTATCGTTCCAGCGCGGGTCGCGCTGCGAGACGGGAGCCACCAGCGAAGCGCCGGGCTGCCAGGGAACTTGAATGCGCACGTAGAGGATCTCGCCAAAGACCTCGCCCCGGTCGTCGAACATGCGCCAATCTTCGTAATGGGTTCCCGGCGTCTGGGGCGCGGTCATGGGGATGGAGATGTCTACAATAGCGCCGGGCGCGGCGTGGGGTAAGGGGTGGCGATCCTCGGCCGCCATGCGGATGCCGCCGACGCTGCGGATGGTGAAGTCGGCGCCCCAGGGGCGGGTTCCGCTGTTCTGCACGCGCCACGTTTTGCTGAAGGGCGTGCCAGGCTGGATGAGCGCGTCGTCGGGGATGGTGATGTCGGCGACGAATTTGCTGTCGCTGACGCCCTGGGGGGCGACAATGGGCGCTTCGGCGATGATCCGGGTGTAGATGATGTCGCCGAAAAACACGCCCTTGTCGTCTTGCAGCCGCCAGTCGCTGAAGTGGATGCCGGCCGTATCCGGCACAGTCAGGTCCAGGCTGATCTCGACGTGGTCGCCGGGTTGGGCGGCGGGCAGGGGCTGGCTCGTCTGACCGGTCATCGGCGCACCGGCGACATGAACCAGGTGGAAGCCATTGCCCCAGGGGCGACGGCCGTTATTCTCCACCAGCCAGGTTTTGCGGAAGGGTTGGCCGGTGGTCATCCGGCTGTCGTCGGGGATGGTGACGTCGCGCAGGAAACGGCCGTTTGCCTCCCCCTCCACCACCACTGGCGGCGACATGGGCGGGTCCACCGGCGGCGGTGGCGGTTGAACGGTGAACGTCGTTGCCAGCGAAAACTCCGTCACCGGGGCGATCAACTTTTGCGCCCGGTCGGCGATGCTGCCAAAGCCCGGCCCCAGATACCAGAGCGCCGCGCCGATCACCTCCGGGAATTGGGCATAATACTCGGCCACTGCGGCGATGTCGCCCATCGCCCGATCCGGGAAAGGTACGCGCTCGTGGGTCCAGCCCCATTCGCTGATCAGCACCTTTGGCCGGGCCAGGCGATGCTTATCGCAGGCGATGAACAGCTTCTCAAAACGGCCTATGTGGTCGCCGCGCAAAAACCAAATGTCGGCCAGGCGAAAGCTGTACTCGTGCAGCGCCACAGAAAGGCGGTCTGGATGCTGTTGGCACAGTTCCAGATAACGCAGCATCCCATCCGTCTCCCAGGCCCCTTCGTCGGGCGTGCCGGAGGAGTAGCCGAAGGCGGAGAAGTTATAGCCATCGGCCAGGGCCAATTGGCCGGTATGCCAGGCGAAATGGCCCAACCAATCGGCCCATTCCACCTCTTTGCGCGGTTCGTTGATCGTCTCCACCCAGACCAGTTTTTTGTCTAGCTCTGGTGGGAAATGTCGTTTGTGCCAGGCCCAATGTTCGGCGGCGGCCGCTTCCGGCGCTTTGTCATAGTTGGGCACGTCCGGATTGCCAGAGGGGGGGACGCTGTTCCCGGCCGGGACGGAACGGCGATAGGCCAGGACGTGGGGGACGGCGCCATTGCCCGCTCGCACTAATTCCTGCGCCTCAAACAGGCCCGTCATGCTGTCGGCTGCTTTGATCACAAACGGCACCCCGGCCGCGTCCAGCCGCCTGAGATAATCGCCAATGCCATTGGCATTGCCGCCGCTGCCGGTGTGGAAGCCAATTTTGTTGAACGCCTTCATCGTAAAACCTCCCTTCAAAATTGCGGATTTCAGATTGCGGGTTTCGGATTGTAACGCCAGCATCTTGCTGGCATCGCCACCGGGCAAGGAGCGTCCCACTTTTCATTAGCGCGGAACACCTTCTGCCGATGCTGGAAGGGTAAATGATGGGGCTGTCCCTGTCAACGGGTTCCTTTGAGCGTAGAAACATTGCAAGGCAACGTCTCTAACAGAGGTGAATACAATTTTCGCCAGACTTCAGGGTGATATTTAGACATTATCGGAAATAAGCATTTGTCCGCAGATTACGCAGATTCCACAGATTTCTTCTCCTTAATCTGCGTAATCTGCGGATCGGTTTTTTTGACATAACGTTAATTCCAATAATGTCTAGTGGAAAAGGGGAGGGGAGGGAAAACGGCCGTTTCCCTGGCAGCATCCCCCCCTTTTCCGCTACAGTCCCCCGCATGGACCTTCTCTTCATAGACGGATTGCCCCCCACCATCGGCAAAGGCGGCATTTTGCGCCTGCTCATCGAGGTGGGGCAGCTCCCTAAACAGCATATTGGCAAAATCACCCTCAGCGGCGGCCTGGCGACCATCGAAATCGGCAACGGCCGTTCCGCCCGGCTGGCCCATCTGCTAGACGGCCACCTCCTCGAAACGCGCCACATTCGCGCCTGGTCGCAGGCAGATGGGGAGAGCCAGCCCCATTTCGCCCAACTGCGCCGCTGGCTGGAGCTAGAAGCCGAAGCGGAACGGCAGCAGTTCCAGACAGACCCCCAGACCCAAGCAGAACACACCCTCACCCGGCTCGTCATCCGCGGCGAGGATGTCGGGCTGGGCGGGCGCATCTTGCTGCAACTCGCGCCGCGCAACGAACAGGCGGGGCTGCCCTTCAGCCGCCTCTCCACCGGCTCGCCCATCATGCTTATCGAGGAAGGGGAGAGCCAGCCCCAATCCTCGCCCGATGGCGGCCAATCCGACGCCGGTTCGCCCTCTTCCTCTTCCTCCTCCATCTCTGCCAGCGCCGCCCGCAGTTCCGCGTACGCCTCTTCCGGCACGTCCCAGGAGACAACCGGCCCGCGCGCAAAGGGCCTCATGGGTTCGAATCGCTTATCTATCGTCAAGTCCACCGCCAGGTAGCCGGCGCCGCTGCTGTCATTGGTCAATAAAGCCATCGCTTCCTCCGAAAATAGCTAGAGCTAGAGTATAACGCGACTTCTTCCTCTCGCTCTCATTTGTCATGGGTGCTGTTCTTGTCCTGTTGTAGCTGAGCGGCGCTGAAATATAGGCGGGGCGGTGGTCAGGCGGCGGGCGGGCAACGGCCGTTTTCCTACAATGAAAACCATACGAGCGAGAACAAGAGCGAGAGTGGTGTTCAAGATGAAGTAGCGCCGCTTCTCAACCTGAACCATCCTCTAGCTCTAGCTCTCGCTATTCTGGAGGTTTCTATGTCCATTTCCTATGAAGTCGGTCAGGCTTTGCTCTTCTTGACAACCTGGCTACTGCCGCTGGCGCTGCTACTGCTTATCCTGGGGTTACTCTGGCGCAAGCGGCGCGCCGGGCAGATTGCCCTGTGGGTGGCCGGGCTACTCTTCTTGCTCACCGCCGCCGCCTACGCTACCGGCGATGTCAGTTGGCGACTCTTTCCCGCATTGGTCAACGGCTACCACTATGACCCCAACGAAGCGCCTCCCGATCCCCTCCTCGTTCCCCGTCGCCCGGAACTGCTCATCGAACGCCAGTTGACAGCCCTCATCGGGCAAACCGGCCCTGCGCCGCTGCGCGAAAATTCTCCTCTAGCCAGCTTTGCCATAGATGCCGTCCACATTGACAATTGGCGTCAGTCTCAATGGCTCACGGCCGTTCTCGACACCACGCTTATCTTTGCCGACGGGCGTCAGGAGCAAGTCGCCATTACGCTACCGGCAAGGGGTGGGTACAGCTTCCTCGTCCCCTTTCTGGGCGAAGTCAACCGCCACGCCTACGCCTGGTATGCGCCGGAAAGCAGTTTAGGCCACCTGCTACAAACGCCCGCTCCGGCCACGCTCCTGCGCGACGACGCGCCGCCGTTCACTCTGACGCTGGCTGACCGGGTAGACGTTTCCGGTCTGGAAGGCGTCAATCCCGCCACCAGCTTTCTAGCCGCGTCTGATGTTTCTGCCAACGGCCGTTTACTGCTCGACGTGGATTTGCGCGAAGGGCAAACTTCTGTGGGCAA
>CAYONK010000199.1:0-7812 GCA_964405285.1 uncultured Ardenticatenaceae bacterium | reverse complement strand
TTCACAAATTTCTTGACGCGCTATGTGGCGTATTCTATAATCTCTATTGACCGTTCAAAAATATTTGAAAGTTGTGAACGAGGACAATTATGACCGTACAAAAACTGCTCCAACAAGGTATGACGGCCGTTGAAGAAACGCTCGAATCCGTTGTTGCCAGCGACATTCAACTCTTAGAAGATGCCAGTCGGCACATCGTTACCTCCGGTGGCAAACGGGTGCGCCCGCGTGTGACGTTGTTGGCCTATCTGGCAGCCGGGGGGCAGGACATCGCCAGCGTG
This sequence comes from uncultured Ardenticatenaceae bacterium, assembly GCA_964405285.1. Classification (GTDB taxonomy): domain Bacteria; phylum Chloroflexota; class Anaerolineae; order Promineifilales; family Promineifilaceae; genus Leptovillus. Next base: position 7,531 of record CAYONK010000199.1, on the reverse strand, counting down.
GTTCCAATGGCCGCCGCCGTGGAGATGGTCCATACGGCTACCCTCGTTCATGACGACATCAACGACCACAGCCTCACTCGCCGGGGTAAAGTGACCGTCCACGCTCGCTGGGGGCGCACGTTTGCCTTGCTCACCGGCGATTATCTCTTCACCAAAGTATATGAGTTGATGGCCCCTTATGGCGTGGAACCTAACGTCACTATCGCCACCGCCTGTACCCGGCTGGTGGAAGGGGAGACGCTCCAGGCGATGGCCGCCAAATCTGGTTCGATGGACCGCGAGACCTACAAGCAAATCATCAGCCTGAAGACGGCCAGCCTATTTGAGGCGTCGGCCAAAATGGGGGCGGGGCAGGCGACCGATGACCCGGAGGTGATTGAGGCGTTATCACGCTACGCCTACAACCTCGGCCTCACTTTCCAGATCGTGGATGACATTTTAGACATCATCGGCGATCCGGAGGCGATGGGTAAGCCGGTGGGGTTGGATGCGGCGCAGGGGCGCGGCGTGTCGGCGGTAGCCCACAATGGTGGGAAACATGGGGGCGGCGAGGCGTTAACGGCCGTTGCCGAACTCGAACCCCCGGACCCCATTCAGGAGATGATGGCCAGCCTGCGCAACTCCGGTGCGGTGGAATTGGCTCGCTTGCAAGCCCAGGAGACGGCCGAACGCGCCCGCCGCGCTCTGGACGTACTGCCCGATTCACCGGCTCGCCAGGAACTTCACGCCCTGATTGACGCGATTATGGAGCGAGATCATTAGTTAGAGGCTGATGGTTGGTAGTTGGTGGTTAAGTCGTATGGAAACACCTGATTGGAAACGGCCGTTGCCACCCAGCAGCACAATTTTCACAAACCCCGCGTACCTTCGATGGCTATGTGGGGTTTTTTGTTATCGGGAGCAATCCGCCACCGGCTAACCGGCCACCCTCACCCACTGGCAGAAATACCCCCCGACAGATAGAATTGGCTGATTGTTTGAGCTGATTAAGAAATCAATCTTTAGGAGATTATGATGGATACGAGTGCAACTGCTGAGAGACTGTCCCTGACGCCGGAGATGCTCTGGGACGTGGAGCATTACAAGGAGGAGGGCCTCTATTTTTACCTGGAAGCGACCCAGGAACTGCTGCCGAATGGCCGGGTAAACGTCATCAACTATGGCGAGATGATCATGCTGGGCGGCTACTCCTACCTGGGCCTCATCGGCCACCCCAAAATTAATGAAGCGGCCAAAGCGGCCGTAGACCAATATGGAACCGGCACCTACGGCGTGCGCCTGTTAGCCGGTTCCCTCAAAATACACAACGAACTGGAAGCCCGTATCGCCGAGTTCAAGCAAACCGATGGGGCCATCACCATGTCCAGCGGTTACGTGACCAATCTGGCGACCATCTCCAGCCTACTCCGCCGGGGCGATACGGTGATCTGCGATAAGCTGAATCACGCCAGCATTGTGGATGGCTGCCTGCTCTCCATGGCTAAATTTGTCCGCTTCCGCCACAACGACATGGACCATCTGGAAATGCGTTTGAAGCAGGCAGACAAAAACGGCCGTGTCCTGGTCATTGCGGACGCCGTGTTCAGCATGGACGGCGACATCATAGACCTGCCGGAGATGCACCGCCTCTGTAAGAAATATGGGGCCTACCTGATGATTGACGAAGCCCACTCCGTCGGCGTTATCGGCAAGACCGGGCATGGCATTGAGGAGCATTTTGGCATGCCGGCCGACGCCATTGACATCAAAATGGGCACGCTCAGCAAAACCATCCCCAGCGCCGGTGGCTATGTGGCCGGCAACCACGAACTGATCAACTTCCTCAAGCACGAGGCCCGCGCCTTCATCTTCTCTGCCGCCTTGCCACCCGCTTCGGCCGCCGCCGCCAAAGCCGCCTTCGACGTGATCGAAGAGGAAACCTGGCGTGTGGAGAAAATTCAGACCAACTACCTGCGCTTCGCTAACAAATTGAAAGAGGCCGGATACAACCTGCTCTACACGGAGACGGCCATTGTGCCGGTGGTTTGCGGCGCGACTGAATCAGCCGCTAAACTGGCGAAATACTGCCGCGATCATGGCATCTTCGTTCAGGCGATTGTCGCCCCGGTGGTCCCCGAAGGGCTGGCCCGCCTCCGCGCCTGCATCTCCGCCGCCCATACTCTGGAAGACATTGACTACTGCGCCAACGTGATCATCGAAGGCGGTCAAAAACTTGGGATAATTTGAGGGAGTTGCCAGTTGCTAGTTGCCAGTGGCAGGTTACACTCCACCGGCCACCAGCAACCAGCAACAGCCGCGCCCCATCAGGCGCGGCTTTTTTATTTTAGCGGGGGGTGTAGGCGGCGAGGATGCGGTCCATCATGGCGTTGACGTTTTCGTCTACGCGCTGACGGCGTTCGTCGGCGTGAAACCAGTCGAGGGTTCGGCGAATGCCTTCGTGGAAGGGGATGGTGGCCTGGAAGCCGGGCACGAAGGTTTTGATCTTGCTGTTGTCGAAGATGACGCTCCACGATTTATCGCCAAGCAGGCTGCCATATTTCTCCGGGGCGACCTGGGCGATGAAATCGGAGGGAATGTGGACGATGTTGGCCTCCACACCGAGGGCGTGGGCGATGGTCTGGTAAATCTGGTTCCAGGTAAGCAGTTCGTCGCTGGTGATGTGGAAGGCGTGGCCGATGGCCTGGGGATTGCCCACCAGCCCCAGGAATCCGCGCCCAAAATCTTCGGCGTGGGTGACCACCCAGAGGGATGAGCCGTCGCCGTGGACGATGATGGAACGGCCGTTCCGCAACCTATCCGCCAACGTATAACAGCCCCAGCCACCGATGGCGATGGGAAAATTCGGGTCATAGGTCAATGACGGCCGCACAATCGTCACCGGGAAGCCCGTCTCCCGATACGCAGCCATCAACCGCAGTTCGCAGGCGATTTTCTGCCGCGAATACTCCCAATAGGGATTGTAGAGCGGGGTGGATTCGGTGATGACGGGGTGGGTGGGCGGCTTCTGATAGGCCGAGGCGGAGCTGATGAAGATGTACTGGTCGGTTTGCCCCTGGAAGAGGGCCAGGTCGCGCTCAATATCGGCCGGGGTGTAGGCGATCCAGTTGACGATGGCGTCGAAGCGCAGCCCGCGCAGGGCGGCGCGCACTTCGTCCGGCCGGGTGATGTCGGCCGTCAGGCTGTGGCAGCCGGGCGGGTTGCTGGTCCGCTGCCCCCGGTTGAGCAAGTAAAGGTTGAGGCCGCGGGCAATGGCTAAATGGGAAACGGCCGTGCTGATGAAGCCCGTGCCGCCGATGAATAAGATGTTCATGGGGTGGATGCTATCATAGGCAGTCTTGGGTAGCAAATTGGCTGCTTGCGTTGAGGCAGCGTTGATAACGCGCCCGATTCATGTCGGAATAGTGGGCCAAAATCGTGTATAATGCTTTTCCACACGATGAGGAGATTGGTATGTTACAAACAACATCTGCCTCGGTTGAACCATCACCCTTGGCTGAAATTTTGCACACAATTCCCCGACTGACGCAAAGCGAAAAGTTGGAACTGATAGCCCATTTGGCGTTGCAAACGGCCGTTACGTCACCTGCTTACTACTGGCGTGAAATTGCCGGTATTGCGCCTGATCTGCTGAGAGGGCAAGATGCTCAGGAGTGGATTAACCAGATTCGTCAGGAGTGGGAGCGTGAGTGAGTTGTATGATGTGATTCCAGATGGCAGTACGCTTTTAATAGACACTGCCCCTATCATCTATTTCATAGAGCAGAAAACACCTTTTTTTGCCTTATTAGACTCTTTGTTTGGCCGGATCGACCAGGGAACTCTGACATCTGTTACCACTGCGATTACCCTGGCTGAATGTCTCTACTATCCATACAAAAACGAAGATCGTGCCTTGGTAAAAGCCTTCAGTCGTCGCCTTGTGACTGGTCAGAATGTGCGTTTTATGCCGGTAACAGCAGTGGTTGCTGATCAATCTGCTCAACTACGCGCGCGCTACAATCTGGGTTTTGCCGATGCCTTTCAGGTCGCCACTGCCTTTGTGTCTGGTTGCAACATTTTTCTGACCAATGACCGACAACTCAAGCGCATTCAATCTGAGTCGTTAAGTGTTGTTGTCATCGGTGATTTTACGGTCTGAAAAATGGCATCTACCACAAAATCCAGGTCAAGCGACGGCTCCGCCGCCCATTCTCCCCTGATGGTAGGGCTGCTGTTGGGCGGAACGGCCGTTTTCGGCGGCATTCTTCTCGGCTTTGGCGGGCCGTTGGCAGCGGCGGCCGCTCTCGTCGCCTTTATTGCCGGCCTCATCGTCTTGCGCAGCATTGAAATCGGCTTTTGGGGCGTCATTGCCGTCATCACCCTGCTGCCCTTCGCCACCCTGCCGGTTGACATCGGTCTGACGCCCACCTTTTTGGATGTCGCCCTGGGGTCGGTTTTCGCCGTCTGGGCATTGCGATTAGTCACCGGGCAGCAGCGCACCATCACCCTTTCGCCGATCACCTTGCCGCTGCTGCTCTTCATCATCGTCGCCACCTTCTCCTTCATTTTTGGGTTGGCCAACGGGCCGCTCACCCCTACCTTACTGCGTAAATTCGCCGAACTGCTGCTCAGCCTGGCCTTTGTCCTGGTGGTGGTAGACTACTGCTCTACCCAGGAGCGATTGGAGCGGCTAGTGAAGGTGGTGCTGCTGGCCGGGGCGGGGGCTTCGGCCATCGCCATCGGTCTTTGGCTGCTGCCGGAAGATTTAACCAACACGCTGTTGAATATCCTTACCCGCGTTGGCTATCCGGGCGGTTGGGTGGTGCGCTATATCGAGGAGAATCCGGCGCTGGCGGAGCGGGCGATTGGCACATCGGTAGACCCCAACGTGTTGGGCGGTCTCTTGCTGATGATTGGCGCGTTGGCCGGGCCGCAGTTGGTGGCGAAACGGCCGTTATTCCCCCGCTGGCTCATCCTCCTCATCTTCGGTCTGGTCGGGTTGGCGCTTGTCCTCACCTTCTCTCGCAGCGCCATGGTCGGGCTGGCCGCCGGTCTGGCTTACGTGGCCGTGCTGCGTTACCGGCGTTTGCTGCCTTACATGGTCATCGCCGGACTGCTCTTCCTGTTGCTGCCCATCACCCAGGAATACGTTGGCCGCTTTGTTGAGGGCATTCAAGGCCAGGATTTGGCGACTCAGATGCGCTTTGGCGAATATCGAGACGCCTTGCGGCTTATCCAGCGTTATCCTGTCTTTGGCGTCGGCTTCGCCGGGACGCCAGACATAGACATTTACCTCGGTGTGGCCAACGTCTACCTGACCATCGCCCAGGTGATGGGGCTGGTGGGCTTGCTTACCTTTTTCAGTGTGATTGGGGTGGTGTTTGGCTACGCCTTCTTACACCGGAAAACGTTCAAAAACCAGCCGCGCCTGGATGCCATCTGGTTAGGGCTGCACGCCGCCTTAATCGGCGGGCTGGTGGCCGGATTCTTCGACCATTACCTCTTCAATCTGGAATTCCACCACGCTGTCACCGCCTTCTGGCTGCTCGTGGGGCTGGCGGTAGCCTCAACGCGGCTGGGGGTTGGCGACCAGTCGCCCGTTGCCGCTAACGAATAAGAACCGGCAACGGGCAACCGGTAACCGGCTACTCTTTCTCCAACAGCGCCAGCCACTCGTCATTCAAGCCGCTGTCGGTGACGCCGTAGAAGATGTGGACTTCGTCGCCGTCGCGTAAGGCCAGATCGTACCAGGCGTTGTCGCCCTGTTTGCGGCTGGTGATAAAGGCGGCGTTCCCTTGCCATTTCAACTGGTCGGCGCGGGGTTGTCCCGCCTCGGCCTGGGTGATGGCGTAATGCCACAGCTTGCGCGCTGACGATTTGGTGACGTTGTGGATGAGATGGCCGTTGCGCAAATCGCGCACGGTGTGGTAAATCGCCCCTTTACGCTTTTCGCTGCTGACGATCTCAACGCCGGTACGCGGCGGCTCTAATTGGGGAAGTTGGCTGGTTTTGGGGCTGGTGGGGGAGCGTTTTTCTGATTTGGCAACGGCCGTTTCCCGTCCTTCCACCGGATCTGGCAGCAAATGGGCGATGGGCAGCTCGACAGTCGCCGCCTGCTGCAACCCTTTCCCCACCAACCTCACGATCTCATCGCGCACTGCCAGACTCGATTCCGTCTCATCGCGCACGTAAAACTGATTGTCGTCTATGGCGTAAGGCTGCTCGCGTCCCGGCTGAACGGTGATACGCATAATCTGCTTGCCTTGCGAGGGCAGCGTATCTACATGAATTTCCGGCTCCGGGGTGATGCGATTCGAGACAGAGGTGTACAACTGGTCAATCGCCTTGTCCGCATCGCGTACGCCAATGGGCGGCTCTTTCGGATCTGCCGAAACGCCGACATAGATGGCCCCGCCGTTGGTGTTGGACATGGCGCAAATATCTTGCAGCAGCCGGTCCAGGTGGCCGCCGCGCCGGGTGACGGTGGGATAAAACGCCTGGACGATAGATTCCCCTTCCTCACGGGCCGCCTGGACAAAATCAATCGGGTTGGCCGGGCCGCGATAGGCGCGTGTCAGAGAAAGATCGTTGCCTTTAATCACCTCGGCGATGGCCTCGAAGGTCACTTCTGGCAGCAAAATCTCCGTGCTGCGGTCGCCCACGCCCAGGTATTTTGATTGGGGCGATTCGCGCACCAACCGGTGGGCATCTGATCCCTGGATGCAGCGCATGGGGCGCGGGTATTCTGGCTTGGAGCCATCGAAAAAGCGGCGGGTGGTGTAACGGCCGCGCTTTTCCAGGTCGGTCACTTCCAGGGCGTGCAAATTGGGGTCTTGGGTGTAGGCGATGCGCGTCTGGCCGCCAAAATCGAGGCCGCGCATGACGACGCCATTGCCGGTGTTGGCGTGGGCGGCGATCACCAGACCGCCAGCCTGGTTGATAACCTGGTAAGCGTGCAGCACATCGCTGGTGGCGCCGACGGTAGAGCTGCCTTCTTGCAGTTTGTCGGCTGGGACGTGCAAAGTGAGCAGCAAATGTTCCAAAAAGCTGACCGGTGTCTCTGACGGGAAAATGCCTAAAATGTGAAAGCCGAAGGTAGCGGTAAATTCAAAACCGGGTAGGACAAGGATTTTGCTCAGGATGCGGCGATATTCTTCCAGGCGGCGCTTTTCGTCGGAGCGCATCCGGTCTAGTTCTTCGAGCCAGAGAAGCTGCTCGATCTCTTTTTTCATGGCCGCGAAACCGGCGACGGTGTTGTGGTCGGTGAAGGCGATGGCGTGCAGACCGCGAATTTCAGCCTGACGCAGAATGTCGAGATAGGAGACGCCGGGTTGTTGATAATCGTTAGAAGCGGGGGTATGGATGTGGAGGTCTATGCGCCGCCACTGCCGCGAGACATTTTTTGACTGTTTTTTATGGTTTGGTCTGGCCACTTTGTTCCTTTTTTGCCAGAAGGGCGTTTAGGGTTTTGGTTAGTTCGTTGGGGGAATAGGGTTTGAGCAGGAAGGTGTCGGCCCCTATCAACTGACGATCAAGAACGGCCAGCGCTGCA
>CAYONK010000198.1:0-7822 GCA_964405285.1 uncultured Ardenticatenaceae bacterium | reverse complement strand
AAACCGCTGACCAAGAGCAGCAAAAACAAGAGGTATCTTTTGTGTTTCATCTGTTCGTCTCCTCGAATCAACCAGTGACCGTTTTCCCTGGTATAGGCAACGGCCGTTTTCCTGCCAGTCGCTACCGCCGGTATTCATCGCCGCAGTCGCCGATCAGCTTAAACAGGTCGCGCGAGCGGGCGTGGACGGCATCCAGCCGCGCCCAATCCGCCGTGTCCAACTGGAAGCTGAAGACGCGGGCATTCTCCGCCCGGTGTTCGGCCACCCCCAGCCGCGCGCCGATGATCACCCCGGCGACGGTCGGCCGGTCCAGGATGGCCCGCACGGCGACGTTGGCGATGCTGACGCCATACCGCCCGGCGATCTGTTGCAGCGCTTGCAGCAACGCCTGAAACAGCCCCCAGCCGCCCCAGGCGTCGATCATCCGCTTGTACTTGCGCAGGCTGGCGGTGGTCAGGTCGCGCAGCCCTGGCTCCGGCTGCCCCAGGTAGCGTTCCGACAGCAGCCCGCCCAACAGCGTGCCGTAGGTGAAGAGGACGATCCCCTGTTCCTGGCAGAAGGGGACCAGCGCCACCTCCGGCCGCCGGTCCAGCAGCGAGTATTGCACCTGGTTGACGGCGATGGGCAGCCTTTGTTGTGTCATGATTCGCAGACGCTCGGTGTCAAAGTTGGTTAACCCCAGATAGCGCAGTTTGCCCGCATCGCGCAGCGCCGCCAGGTGGGTCAGGGCGTCCAGGTAGCGCCCATCGCGGTAATCCCACCAGTGGAATTGCAGCAGGTCCAGCCTTTCTGTATCCATCCGCCGCCGCGACACGTCCACCGCCTGTTCGACAATCTGGCGGGTCATCGGGCCGGGGGATGGGACCCATTTGGTGAACGCCTGTACCTGGTCTACCGCTTGCGGTCCGGAGCGGGCGACCAGCGCTCGCCGGAACGCGGCGATGAATTCCTCGGCCGGACCATAATGGTCGGCCAGGTCCCAGGTGGTGAACCCGGCATCGTGGTAGCGGAGCATGTCGGCGATGGCATCTGCGGGGTCAATCCGGCCGTGACCGCCGGAGACCTGCCAGAGGCCGTTGAGCAGGCGGCAGATGGGGAGGTCTGGGGCGAAGGGGTAATGGCTTTCGGGTGGTAACATCGGGCAAATCCTCCAGAGGGCTGGTGGGAAGATAGGCAAAACGGCCGTTTACGCCACCGGGGCCGGGTAATCGGCCTGGGGGTCGGTGATCCGCAAAGAGAGAGTCATAGCGTTCTCTCCCGGCGGGTTCTGGTCGAGGCAGGTGGCCAGGCCGCAACAGGCGTTCTAGATGATTGTATTGTAACGCAGAAACGGCCGTTTTCCCCCACCCCAGTTTCTTTGCCAGAAACGTAAATACGGCCCGTTGTTATCTGCATCAGAGTGGAGAGAACGGCTGTGACCCACTCTGGTTCACAAAGTGGCTTTGCGCTGGTGGATGATGCTGGTCCGAATATGTACGGTTAGTTGGGGGCGGGAGATGAGGGGGAAAACGGCCGTTTAGCGAACCAAACTATGGCGGGCAAACGGCCGTCTCGCAAAGGGTTTTTGCCGCACAAAGTACAAGGATGCCATCATACGCTAAACCCAATCCGCCACATCATCAACGCGATAATCGCTCTTACCAAAAGCTGACACGGCCGTCCTGACTCCGGCCTCGTTCCGCACCGGCGTCTTGGCTTTTGTCTTTTTGCTCCCTAAATCCCGTTTAGCGAGTCAAAAGTCCGGCTGGCAAACGGCCGTTGCCTCAGCACAACCCGGACCTGGTGTCAACATCTGGCAAAGCAACTGCGCCGCAATCTCGCCACAACGCCGTCGGCAGATACGTTTATTCATGGCCGTCAGATTATTTTTGAGTCACTGCGCACCGAGAGCGAATGTCCAAAACAACCTCGCTTTACTAGACAAAGAGACAAAGATTTTATGTTAACAAGGCCGGGAATTTTCCGACACATACGACAGAGACCTCAGCAACGGAAGATCACGGAGACCACGCTGTAGTTGGGTTGTTATTTTACCCGGCAACACCCAAGAAGGGGTTAGCAACAGCATCTTTTTGGGGAACCTCATAGACCCACAGGCAACGACCGACTACAAGCAGATACTTGCGGCGGAGTGGACCGCTGCCAGATAACCCGGATGTGGAAACCAACGAGTTAGAGACAAACAGCCGCACCAGCATAGCCCTCCGCCTGGCATCTCCTGAACGGCCGTGCCTGTCCGAGCTTAGGGCTTAAACAAAACCGGTAAAAACACGTGATGGGCGATGTACACGGTCATGATCGTCTCATTATTTTGCTGTTCCACTTCAGTGGTCGCAGATCTGAGAGAAATGGGGAGGCTGATGGTTTCCCCTAAAGGCGTCGCTGCGTTCACTGTGGCTGTTATCACAATGGGAGCAGGTGCGGCTTCAGCCGGCAGATCGCCAACACTCCAGGTAAGTCCGTCAGCCCCTACCGTCGGCGTCGTGGTGGCGGAGACAAAAATCAGTGACTCAGGCCAGGTCAGGACAAGTTCGCCATCTACTGCCGGGATATAACCCTGGTTGCCATAGAGAATATGAAAGACAACTGTTTTGCCGGGCAGCGCCCATCCGGGGCCGTTCCCACGTGTCCAGATGTCTGGGTAGGCTGACCCCAATGTCACGTCATCCAGGGCTGCCTGAACTCGTGGGCCACCGTTTACCTGAGTGAGTCGGAACTTGAGGGTGACGGTTTGCCCACTCCAGGCGGACATATCTGCCCAGTAATGGGTCCAGTCAGCGCCGCCATCGGTGAGGGGAACGGCCGTTTCCATCACCCCATCATTGACCAACAGTTCCAACCCGGAGCCATCGCCAGGTACATCGCCCGGCCGCTTTGCCATAAAGGCCAGCGTGGGTGCAACCATATCTGCCGGAATGGTTATGGTCTGGCTGAGCGAGGCTACGCTGCTGCTATCCGCCGGTAAAGAACGGCGATACTTACTGGTCAAGATGTGTACAATGTCGTGTTGATCAACCGTCAAGAGCAAATCTGTATAAATCAGGTCGGCAAATGCGGGTTCTAGCTGCCATTCCGATCCTGTCTGAGAAAAAGCATAGTAGAGTACATCGTTTATCGATTGCGGGTGCATCAAGATTGCGTGAATGCTTCCATTGCTGTCCACGGCGATTTTTCCCGGTAAGTAGCTGGTGTCTGTGTCTCTTTGTAACATGAGCGCTGGCGTAGACCAATGACCAGATGGGGAGCGCATTTGGTGATAATTGGCTAACTGGTAGTTGGTGGGCACTTGTCTGGACCACATCACATGCACTGCTCCATTGCGAGAAACAGCTATATCTTCTAGCTGTGGTTGCCTCTCATTGTCTACCATGGGTAACGATTGCCGATGGCTCCACGCGCCATCGGCAGATCGCATCTGATAATACATTGCGTTGACTGATGGCGCGCCAAATTGTTCAGCCCAAATAAAGTGAAGCGCATCATCCGGACCAATTGCCATAAGCCCTCCCCGATAGAAGTCAGGAAAGGTTGACGCTTGCAGGAGAATAGGGCTTTGCCAGATGCCATTGGGCTGCCGGTGGAGGTAATAAGAGCGATTGGGGGAGGTTGGGGAGAGATGCACAGGCGCTATTTCGAGCAGCACGTGCAAGCCGCCCCGGCTGTCTATCGCCACGTTTTTCGCGTAAGCGAAATTCATATTTGAAGGATCGTTAAGTAAAAAAACAGTCGCTGGCGTTGACCATAGAGGATCATCTGCTGATTTGTACGCATAATGCAAGTTTCTTCCCTCTGACCACAGGACATGTAGTTTGTCCTCATGATCTACGACCAGTTCGGGCATATACCCACCCTGAGAAGAGATAAGCTGAGGGACTGACCAATTACCGGAAGGTGAACGGCTAACCAGCGCCAGACTATAATCAGGCAAAACATTGGCAACAACGAACACATTCCCATGGCTGTCCGCCGCCATCGCCGCTGTGTCTGAGTTACGGGTAAATTCTTCCACCTCGTCCAAACAGGGAAAGGGGCAGGTGGGGCCAGCCAATAAGGCGGATTTGGTACCAGTGTGACGAGGATGAGTAACGGCCGTTACCGCCCCACTTGTTGTCCAGTTTGCCAATGGTGAAACGGCTTCAAAACTGCCGTTCAGAACGGTATTATTCGCGGGTGGCAGATAGATATGCGCCAGATTTTCCATATTCAAAGTAGTCTGGACCATGTCGCCATAACCGGTTCGGATAACGTCAAGCGTATGGGAGCCAGTCATTTTCAGACGCGACAAGAAGAGACCCTCCTCGTTCGTTTGCGCATCGTTAAGAGGAAGGGGGGTGATTGATAAGGGGGCATAAGAGATGGGCGCGCCACGATTGTCGGTTATTTTCCCATATAACGCCCAGGTGTAAAACGTTGTTGTGGGGTTGTTAAACCAGGGCCAGGTTTCATAGTTGAAGGCATGATCACGGGCGCGGACGCGAAAAGAGACTGTGGTTCCAGGTATGGCCGTATAGACCTTTGAGGTTGTTGTCATTCCCATCTGCCAATTCACCCAAGGGCCGGTTGGCGTAAGCCGAATCTGCGTGTCATAGGTAGCCAGTCCTGCGCCCTCGTCCTGGTCAACGCCTGACCACCACACCTGAAAGCCAGGAATTTGCGAATAAGCTGATATGGCTCCAATCGTCGTCTGCGGTGGTGTTATATCGGTAGTTTGCCAGTCGGGATGCCAGTTCCGGTCACTATAGTCTAGGAGGTATGTATAGTCGTTGCCATATACTGTGTCGTAAGCATAGATATTTGCATATTGCCAATACCAGTTGCCCTGAAAGAAAACAAATTTGATTTCCGTAAACAAGATTGAGCGGCCATCTGCCGTCCACCCCCTGGCCCAGGCATCAGTTTGTCCATAGGGGTCAATAACCATCCGCTGGTTTGATCCATCCGCATCCATGAGCCAGAGTTCCAGGAAGCCATCTCCGTCTAGATCAGCGCTATAGGCAATCTGTTTCCCATCAGGCGACCAGGCTGGATAAGTGCCAGGCTGATCAGACAATTTTGTAACGCCCGTGCCATCGCTGTTCATCACATAAATGAAAGGTACACCTGTTCGGGCAGAGGTAAAGGCGATTTTTTGACCATTAGGCGACCAGGTAGGCTCCCCATCAAAACTGCTATTGGCCGTCAGGCGCTGCTGATTGGAACCATCGGCGTTCATCTTATAGATTTCGGCCTGCCCATCGCGGTAGCTTTGGAAAGCAATCTGACTGCTATTCGGCGACCATACTGGGTTTACGTCCGGCACGTCATTATGGGTCAATTGTTGTACAGCGGACCCATCGGCGTTCATCACAAAGATTTCATAATCACCGTCTCGATTCGAGCTAAAAGCGATGCGCGTGGCGCCGCGGTTCAAGCGTGGATGGGTATCAGAGGCAGGATGAAATGTCAGTCTAACCGGATTAGACGTGTTGAAATCAGATCGGTAGATTTCCCAATTGTTGTCGCGGAAAGATTGGAAAACGCCTTTACTCCAGGCTGTTGTTTCTGGGCTGAGTATGCTGTTTTCCATACTTCCCTTTGCTTCCCCTGAGGGCAGGTGGGGCAAAATGGCGCGTTCGTCAAATGCAGGCGGTAATACGGTCGGTTGGGCGACGACGGCCGTTACCATCATGAATACGGCCGTTGCTAACCCTACTATCACACCCAACCCCGTTAACCGACGAAAGTAGTAAACAAACATCTCTCCTCCTCCATAACTTTGTAACCTGAACCTTACTGCCCGGCGCGGTCTTCAACACGAAGCAAAAACCTCATACGTCTTATGACACCCATCAGACAACCTCCATAAACTGGATGTTGCTTTTAGGCGATCTTCCAACTTTCTCTGAAGAGCCATTAAAAAGCTCAACAGATAGTCATTAGACATTATCGGGATTAAGATTATGTCAAAAAATTAATCCGCAGATTTCGCAGATTTCGGCATGGTTTATGGGCTTTGACTAGGATCGGAACAGAAAACGGACACAGACTCACACCCAAGAGTTCAACCTCCTTCTACGGTATAGCGGCCAGGACTGATTTGCTATCAACTTGACGATTTCTTTACCAGGTGGGCCATAAAAACCCCAACCTGATTTATAGAGTGTGCCCCAGAGTGTGATAACCAATACTGATTGTCCGTGCGTGGTTGTGAACGCAGCATAGTTTACCAGATATTCCCCTATGTCCTTTTTCTGTTCCGATCCTAGTCAAAGCCGTAATTCTTTGATGCGTTCCAAGGCGACTTTCAGCGCGTTGGAACTAATCACTGTCGGGCCATCTCGCAGCCGGTCTAATGTAGTCTGCTCCCGATTCTCCGCCGTCACCAGCGTCTGCAATGTTTGTCGCTGCGCTTCGGTCAGTTGTTTATCTAACCGCAACCAAATGCGCCGCGCGGCCTAGTCACGGATATGGTTGATGAGTTCTTCCAGGGTGGTAATGCCGGGCAGCAAGATTTTGCGTTCTTTGAGCCACAGAACAAGTAGGTCGAATAACCGGCTGGGTGGTTCGTCATGCAGCCAGGCGCGAGTGTACAGCCAGCGAACGGTCGAAAAAAGGACAGCTTCATTTGTGAAGTCTCGATAGCCGTACTGCTGGCGAATGAGGGCTTGGTGTTCGCTGATGGTGGTGCGACGGCCGTTCACGTACCGGGACCACAGGTTCGGGTCAAGCCCCAATTGAGCGACTACATACTGCACAACCGGGAAAGGAACGGTGTTCCATTGGGAATCAGGCAGGAATAATCCCAGAAAGCGCGCCGTTCCAATTTGTACGGCGATTCCCAATTGGGTGTGTTCTTTGATACGACCGTAAATGAGAAACAGGTCTGTATCCGAGAGATGAAAGTACTGGCCGAGTTGGTCTGGCGTGGGGGTGTCGGCATAACGGCCGTAATATCGCTTTTGTTCAGCAGTTGGGAAATTGGCGGCCATGATCAGACATTGCGTGACGAACCCACGTCTACGCCCCGGTGCCGCAGGTAGTTGTAGAGGGTCCCCCTGGAAATCGAGAGCTGCCGGCAAATTTGCTTCACAGTCAACTCCCCATCCTGATACAACCTTTCGGCAATCATGGCTGTGTGACGGGCTTCCTTCGACAATCCTTTGGGCCGACCCCCTTTCCGGCCGCGCGCCCGCGCCGCCACTAAACCGGCTTTGGTTCGTTCCCGGATAATATCCCGCTCAAACTCGGCCAAAGCCGCAAACAGGTGAAAGGTGAACTTGCCTTGTGGTGTGGTGGTGTCAATATGATCGCTCAGACTTTGGAACTCCGCCCCCTTCCCCTGCATCTCATTCACTAAACTCACCAAGTCTTGCAGAGAACGCCCTAGTCGATCCAGTTTCCAGACAACGACCACATCCCCAGCGCGAAGCTGGCCTATCAGTTTCTGCAATTCAGGCCGTTCTTTTTTGGCGCTGGTGACTTTTTCATGATGAATCGTCGTGCATCCGGCAGTTTGGAGCGCGTCCAGTTGGAGAGCTAAATTCTGCTCTTGGGTGCTTACGCGAGCGTAGCCAATTTTCATCGCAACTATCCATTAAAAAGGTGTGATGGATAGTTTAGTGTACTTTGAATGATTATACCACTATTTTGGACACGCTTTCCAGAGTTAGAGAAGGGCGGTCGGTGCAAGCAGCGAGTGTCCAAAATAACCCTCGTTTTGTTAGACAAAGAGACAAGAGGGTTATGTTAATGAGACCGGAAATTTTCCGACACATACGACACAGGCCCCTATACTACCGGCCAGGTCTTATTTGTTCGCTTCCGTGTCTTTGACCCGGCGAAT
>CAYONK010000197.1:2198-7826 GCA_964405285.1 uncultured Ardenticatenaceae bacterium | reverse complement strand
GGCCAGGTCTCCGGAACGGCCGTCGCGGTTCTGCCGCAAAATCGCCTCCGGGTAGAGCCAGGGATGCCCGCCACGCACCGCCCGCTCCCCCGCTGGGGTGAGGTGGATGGCGATGCGTTGAACGGCCGTTGGTTGGTTGGAATCGCTCATAAAAAATTTACCTTTGGATTGGGGCACGGATTTTCACAGAGAGCCATCCGCTTTTAGCCACATCCCTTTTCTTTCTACATGCCATTTTAGCGTATAATCTCCGCGCTTTGGCAAGATTATGGACAACAAACAAGCGACTATCACCATCCCGGCGACCTCCGCCAACCTCGGCCCCGGCTTCGACTGCCTGGGGCTGGCTCTCAGCCTCTACCAGCGCGTCACCTTGACCACATGCGCGGAACCGGGCCTGACCATCACGGCCGAAGGGGAAGACGCCCACAAAATCCCGACCGACGCCAGCAACCTGGTCTGGCAGTCGGCCGAATTGATTTTTGACCGTTTGGGCCAACGGCCGTTTGGTCTCCATATCCACCAGCAAAACGAAATCCCCATCGGCAGCGGGTTGGGCAGCAGTTCCTCGGCCATCCTGGCCGGGCTGTTCGGAGCGAACGCCCTGCTCGGCAGCCCCCTCTCGCGGGCGGAACTGCTGCAAATCGCCGCCAATCTGGAAGGCCACCCGGACAACGTGGCTCCGGCGGTGTATGGCGGCCTGATTTTGGGCGTACAGGATGGCGAAACGCTGCTGATCGAGAGCATCCCCACGCCGCCGCTGCGCGTCGTCGTCGCGCTGCCCGATTTCCACCTGCCGACAGCCGAGGCGCGGGCCGCTTTGCCCGCCCAGGTGAACCGCCAGGACGCCATCTTCAACGCCGCCCGCCTGGGCCTGCTCATCCGTGCCCTGGAAACGGCCGATTATGGCAAAATTCGGGTGGCGATGCAGGACCGGCTGCACCAGCCCTATCGCCTGCCGCTCGTCCCCGGATTAGCGGAGGCGTTTGCGGCCGCTTATGCGGCTGGGGCAGCCGGCGTCGCCCTCAGCGGGGCCGGCCCCAGCCTGATCGCCTTCGCCCCGGAGGGGCATGAGGCGGTTGGGGCGGCGGTAACGGCCGTTTTCGCCCGCCATCACCTCGCCAACCGCGTCTGGATTCTGGCGGTGGATGAGGTGGGGAGTCGAGTAGTCGGGTAGCCGTTAGTCGAGTAGTCGAGTAGTCGGGCGGCTGCTAATTCATCATTCATCATTCATCATTCACAATTCTCCAGATTACGGTATAATTCTTCTGATTTACTGTCATCTTTATGACGAAATTCATAAGAAAGCGGGGTGATGGGCAAAACGGCCGTTGCCCCGTTCCCTCCCACACCTTCACACTCGTCCTTTTATAGACCAAAATCCGCAACCATTCCCACGCAGGCGTGTTGACATTCAACAGCAACAGCGGCGTTTTTTCGCGCCATTGTTGCCCTGCGTGAAATCATTATCAGGAGACACATCAATGGAGAAAGCAACACTTTTAGAGTGGTACCGCCAGATGGTACTCATTCGCCGCTTTGAGCAGCGTTCGGCTGAACTGTACAGCCTGGGCAAAATCGGCGGCTTCCTGCACCTCTACATCGGACAAGAAGCGGTGGCCGTCGGCTCGATTGCCGCCCGGCAAGATGGCGACCACGTGATCACCGCCTACCGCGACCACGCCCACGCCCTGGCAGTGGGCAGCGAAACCGGCCCGGTGATGGCCGAAATGTTGGGCAAGGCCACCGGCGTCAGCAAAGGCAAGGGCGGCTCGATGCACCTGGCCGACGTGGACCGCCTCTTCTGGGGCGGCTACGCCGTCGTCGGCGGGCACGTGCCCCTGGCGACCGGTCTGGCCCTGGCCGAGCAATATAAAGGCACGGACAACGCCGTCCTCTGCTACTTTGGCGATGGCTCGACCAATATCGGCTACTTCCACGAGTCGTTGAACCTGGCGGGCGTTTGGGACCTGCCCGTCGTCTTTATCGCGGAGAACAATCAGTATGGGATGGGAACGGCCGTTGATCGCGCCTCCGCCGTCCCCCGCATGATAGACAAAGCGCCCGCTTACGGCATGGAAGGGGTGCAGGTAGACGGCATGGATGTCTTCGCCGTCTACGAAGCGACCGCCAACGCCCTGCAAGCCATCCGCGACGGCAAAGGGCCGCAATTCCTGGAAATGCTCACCTACCGCTTTGAAGGCCACAGCATGGGCGACCCCCTGCGCTATCGCGGCAAAGAAGAAGTAGAAAAATGGCGCGAAGACGACCCCATCGGCATCCTGGAACGGCGCATCCTCAATGACAAAGCCGCCACCCAGGAGGAGCTAGAAGACATAGACAAGGCTGTGGAGCAGGAAATCGAAGAAGCAGTCCGCTTCGCCGAAGAATCCCCCTTCCCCGCGCTTGAGGAATTGTTCACTGACATTTATGCGGAGGAATAGTTGATAGTTGATAGTTGGGAGTTGATAGTGAAACTCCCAACTATCAACTCCCAACTCCCAACTGCTGGAGAAAATCATGGCAAAAATAACAATGCGACAGGCAATTAGCGACGCGCTGCGGGAAGAGATGCAGCGCGACGAAACCGTATTCATCATGGGGCAAGAAGTAGGCGTTTGGGGCGGCACCTACGCCGTGACGCGCGGCTTCTACGACGAATTTGGCCCCAAGCGGGTGCGCGATACCCCCATCTCGGAAATGGTCATCGGCGGCGCGGCCACCGGCGCGGCGATGAACGGGTTGCGCCCCATCGCCGAATTCATGACCATCAACTTCGCCTTCCTGGCGCTGGACGCGATGGTCAACCATGCGGCCAAAGTGCGCTACATGTTCGGCGGGCAGATGAAAGCGCCGGTGGTTTTCCGCGCGCCGGGCGGCGGTGGACGGCAGTTGGGGGCGACCCACAGCCACACTCCCGACGTTATCTTCTCTCACTTCCCTGGCCTGAAAGTGGTCTCCCCAGCCACCCCTTACGACGCGAAAGGGCTGCTGAAGGCGGCCATCCGCTCCGATGACCCGGTGCTGTTCATCGAACACGCTACGCTCTACCAGGTGCGCGGCGAAGTGCCGGAAGAGGATTACACTGTACCGCTGGGCACGTCGGACATTAAGCGGGAAGGCACAGACGTGACCCTCATCGCCTACGCCCAGGGGTTGCAGGTGGCGTTGGAAGCGGCCGAAAAGCTGGCCCGCGAAGGCGTCAGCGCCGAGGTAGTAGATTTGCGCTCGCTGCGGCCGTTGGACATGGGGCCATCTGTTGAATCGTTCAAGAAAACCTTCAAGGCGGTCATTGTCGAGGAAGGGTATCGTTCTTATGGCATCGGCGCGG
This sequence comes from uncultured Ardenticatenaceae bacterium, assembly GCA_964405285.1. Taxonomy (GTDB): domain Bacteria; phylum Chloroflexota; class Anaerolineae; order Promineifilales; family Promineifilaceae; genus Leptovillus. The sequence continues at coordinate 4,495 of CAYONK010000197.1, read as the reverse complement.
AAGTGGCCGCCCGGCTGCAAGAAGAGGCGTTTGATTACATGGACGCGCCCATCAAACGGGTGGCGCAGTTGGAAGTGCCGCTGCCGTATTCGGCCGACCTGGAGCAGGCGGCCTTGATCAATGCGGACCGGGTGATCGCCGCAGTGAAGGAGGTTCTCTAATCATGGCTGAATTTATCGTCATGCCCAAGTTAGGCTTCGACATGCGCGAAGCAGTGTTGGTGAAATGGCTCAAGGACGTGGGCGACCCCGTGCAGAAAGGGGAAGTGATCGCCGAGATTGAGTCGGATAAGGCGACGTTGGAACTGGAAGCGCTGACTTCTGGCACGCTGCTGAAGCTGTTGGAGGCGGAGGGCGAGGTTGTGCCTGTAGGGGCCAATCTGGCGATTGTCGGCGCGGAAGGGGAAGACATCTCCGGCATGGCTTCGGGCGCTGGGGCAGCGAAGAAGAGTGACGAGAGCGAAGCCCCAAAAGCTGAAGCGGCGGCTGAGTCTACGGCAGCTCCGACCGCCGCAAGTGAAGTGACAACGGCCGTTTCCACCGATTTCCCAGGCGGCGTCAAAGCAACCCCCGTAGCCCGGCGGTTGGCCGACGAAAAAGGGGTAGACCTGCGCCGGGTGAAGGGTAGCGGCCCCGATGGCCGCGTCCGCAAAAGCGACGTAGAAGCCTACCTGGCCGCGCCGCCCGCGCCGGAAACGCCGGCCGCCCCCGCCTACGCCACCCCCGCCCCCAGCGGCCCCGAAACGACAGAAATCCCGACCAGCCGGCTGCGCCAGGCCATCGCCCGGCGCATGGTGGAGAGCAAAACGACCGTCCCCCACTTCTACGTGACCAACGAGATTGACATGGCTCCGCTGCTCGCCCTGCGCGAACAGGTCAACGCCCTGCTGCCCAACGACGTGAAGGTGAGCGTCAACGACATGATCGTGAAGGCGACCGGGCTGGCCTTGAAGGAGTTCCCGAACCTCAACGCGGCCTTCGCCGGGGATAAGATTGTGCGCCACAACCGGATTAACGTGGGAACGGCCGTTGCCGTCGAAGGCGGCCTGCTCACCGTCGTCCAGAAAAACACCGACCTGGCTCCCCTGGCCCAGGTCGCCGCGGAAAACCGGGCGATGATCAACCGCGCCCGCGACGGCAAAATCAAGCCCGAAGACGTGGAAGGCGGCACCTTCACCGTCAGCAATCTGGGCGCGTTCGACGTGGACCACTTCGTCGCCATCATCAACCCGCCCGACGCCGCCATCCTGGCCGTCGGCTCCGCCCGCGAAGTGCCGGTGGTGGTGGATGGACAACTGACCATTGGCACACGCATGAAAGCGACCATCTCAGCCGACCATCGCGTCACCGATGGCGCCGAGGCAGCCCAATTCATGCAGGCTTTCAAAGCCATCATGGAAAACCCCCTCCGCCTACTGCTGTAGACGCCATCCCCAGACCTGACAGGTCTTACAAACCTGTCAGGTCTAAACAAAATCTGCTATACTATTTCCCGTCTGTTCACATAATCCCAAAAGACCTGACAGGTTTGCGGAAACCTGTCAGGTTTGAATAGTGCGCGAGGTAGTAGCATGGCCACGATCCTGGTAATTGACGACGACGAATTAGTATCCCGAACCTTGCAACGGACGCTCAGGTTGTACGACCACCAGGTGATGGTGGCGAACAGCGGCACGGAAGGGCTGCAAACGGCGCGCCGCCATCCCCCCGACTTATTCATTTTAGATATTATGATGCCCGGCGCAGATGGCTACCAGGTCTGTCGCCAGATTCGCGGCGACCCATTGCTGGCTGAGTTGCCGGTGCTGTTCCTGACGGCGAAGGCCAAAGACGAGGATAAGATCGAGGGTTTTCGGGCCGGAGCGGACGATTATTTGGTGAAGCCCTTTAACATAGAGGAATTGCAATTGCGGGTGAAGGCGATTCTGCGCCGCGCCAGCCCAACAGCCGCCGAAAAGCAGCCGCAGACGGAGGTGGTGGTGGGCAATGTGACGTTGGATTGTCGCAGCTTCCGCGTGACGACGCCGCAGGGCGTGGCGCTGCTGACCAACGTGCAATTCGACCTGCTTTATCACCTGATGAGCAACGCCGACCAGGTATTCAACAGCCAACAATTGCTGCAAGATGTGTGGGACTATCCCCGCGACACGGGCAGCCCGGAGTTGGTCCGCGCCCACATCAAAAATCTACGAGAGAAGATCGAGCCATCGCCCAGTGACCCCATTTACATCCGCACCGTTCAGGGGCATGGGTATACTTTTTCTTCGGCCGCTACCGGGTAAGAGGAGATTGGGGATT
>CAYONK010000197.1:0-2098 GCA_964405285.1 uncultured Ardenticatenaceae bacterium | reverse complement strand
GGAGATTGGGGATTTTGCCCGTCTTCAATCTCCAATCTCTAATCTCCAACCTCTACTCTCTCCTCCCCAGTGACGATGAACACCAGCCTCCACACCCGAACGCATATTTTAGTGGTTGATGATGAACCGGAGATCGCCAATTCGCTGGCGGATTATCTGGTGCGGCGGGAGAAGTTTGCCGTCACCAAAGCGGCGACGGGCGAGGAGGCTATCGCCTTCTTAAAGACGACGGTTGCCGGGGACGATGAGGTAGACCTGGTGCTGCTGGACATGCGGATGCCGGGGATGTCTGGCCTGGAAGTATTGGGCTGGATTCGGCAGCATCCGGTGCTGCAATATACGCGGGTGGTGCTGCTGACGGCAGCCACCGGCAGCAGCGACAAAGTAGAGGCGCTCTCGGCCGGGGCGGACGATTACATCACCAAACCCTATTATCCGCAGGAGTTGGCGGCGCGGGTGAAGACGATCCTGCGGACGCAGCAGTTGGAGAAGCAGCTTCAGCGGCAGAGCCAACAGTTGGCGGCATTGAATCAGGTGGGGCAGCGCTTGGCGACGACGTTGGAGACGCAGGAGGTGTTGGCAACGGCCGTTTCCGGGGCGATGGACATTCTGGAAACGGGCGCGGCGGCGGCCTTTTTGTTGGAAGGGGGGCGGCTGCGCTGCAAGGCGCTGCGCACCGCCGATGGCCTGCTGGCCAGCGACCATTATCTGGACCTGGACCAGAGTTTTGCCGGGCGGGTTCTGGCCGAGCGGACGGCCGCTTTGTTGAACGAATGGGGAGAAAACGGCCGTTACCTCCCCAGCAACGACGCCCCGCCCGGCATCGAAATACTCAATTTGATGGTCGCACCGTTGGTCGTGCGAGGGAAACCGGTCGGCGTGTTGGCCTGTTATAACAAGGAAAACGGCCGTTTCACCCCCATAGACCTGGAACTCTTCTCCTCCCTCGCCATCTCCATCAGCGACTCCATCGCCAACGCCTGGCTCTTTCAGCGCATTCGCCTGCGCCAGCAAGAGCTGCTGGAGAACCGCAACACCCTTCAGGCGCTGATAGACGGCATTCCCGACCCCATTTACACCATCAACGACAACTGGCAACTCATTTCCGTGAACAAGAGCCAGGCGGGGCAGTATGCGGAAACGGCCGTTGAACTCATCGGCCAGACCTGCTACAGCGCCTTCTACCAGCGCCAAACTCCCTGCGACCATTGCCAGGCCAACCAAACCCTCGGCCAAAAAGAGGCGCAGCACTGGTCTGTCAACTGGCAGGGCGATGACCACCTGCCGCGCGATTGGGACGTCAGCGCTTACCCGATTCCCAGCAGTCAGGCCACCTCCGCCCGCGCCATCATCGTCTGGCAAGACCGCACCGAAGAGCGGCGGCTGGAGAGCCACCTGCTCCAGGCGGGCAAACTGGCGGCGATTGGGCAACTGGCGGCCGGCGTGGCCCACGAGATCAACAACCCTCTCACCGCCATCAACGCCAACGCCGAAATGTTGAAGATGTTCATCCCGCCGGAGGATGAGAACTACGAAGCGGTAGACCTGATTTTACGCGCCGGGCAGCGGGCGACCAAAGTGGTGCGCGGCCTGCTCGATTTCGCCCGGCAGGAGCAATACCGCTTCACCCGCAACAACGTCAACCAGTCTATCCGTCAGGCGCTCGACCTGGTAAGCTACCAGTTCCAGACGGCAAATATCGAAGTGGTGGACCAGACCAGCCAGGAAGTGCCGACTATCGTCGCCAGCTGGGACCACCTGAAAAGCGTCTGGTTGAATTTGCTGGTGAACGCCCGCGACGCGGTGCAAAGTTTGCCGGAGCAGCGGCAAATTGAGATCAGCACCCGCCTGGTAGAGGAAGGCGAATTTGTCCAGGTGATCATCCGCGACAATGGCCAGGGCATGACCTCGGCCGAGGCGCAGCACATTTTTGAGCCGTTTTACACCACGAAGGAGCCGGGCAAGGGAACTGGTTTGGGTTTAGCGACCAGTCATCGTATTATAGAGCAGCATGGTGGCGACATTCAGGTGGTGAGCGCCCCCAATCAAGGAACAACTTTTATTGTCCGTTTGCCGATTGAACCGCAATTTGGCAACG
>CAYONK010000196.1:7117-7834 GCA_964405285.1 uncultured Ardenticatenaceae bacterium | reverse complement strand
TCGTCAACGACGCGCTGCTGCGCCCCGGTGAGGGCGAAGGGCAGGGCGGCGTAGAAGGCGTCTAGCGCATCGTCGGCGGCGACCAGGGGCAGGCCGGGCTGCGTCTGCCAGTCGCGGCGGAAGCCTTGCATGCCCAATTGCAGCAGGAAGAGTTCGTCGAAGATGAGGCGGCGGCGGGCGTGGTGCAGCGTCTCCTGACTGTCGGGGAAGTGAGTCTGGCTGATGGCTTGCGGCAAAGTGTAGAGTTGGCGGCGGTGGCGCAGGGCGTTGGGCAGGGGTTCGGGGACGCGGGGACTCCATTGGGTAACGGCCGTTCGCATAATATCGCGCATCCGGTTGCTGTTGAGGCCCTGCGTCAGCGGGTAAACGGGGACGATGCGCCGCGTTTTCAATGGGTCCATATCCAGCGGCTCCCATTCGGGCGAATTAAAGACCAGACGGCCCAAGAATTGGTCCACCTTGCCGCTGAGGACGATTTGCAGGCCCGCCTTCAGCTTTTCCGCCAGCCAGGGCTGGTTAAACCAGGTGGCCTGGATGCTGCCGCTGCCATCGCTGATGACGGATTGAACCTGGGTCTGGTTTTGCCGGATGCGCCGGGCGCGGGTCTCCCAGATGGTGCCGATGACGGTGACTTGTTCACCGTAGGCCAGGTCTTTGATCGGCTTCATCAAGGAGTAGTCGTCGTAGCGGCGGGGGAAGACGTAGAGCAGTTCGCCG
>CAYONK010000196.1:0-7107 GCA_964405285.1 uncultured Ardenticatenaceae bacterium | reverse complement strand
GTTCGCCGATGGTCGTCGCGCCCAGCTTTTCCAGCGATTGGGCCAGCTTGGGGCCGACGCTTTTGAGGGCGGTGACGGATTGGGCCAGCCCGTCCGGGTCGGGTTCGGCGGTGGGGAGGGGTTCGGGTTGGGGAGGAACGGCCGTTCTGCTCTGTCTTGGTGACGGGGCGCTCTTTTCTACCGGCGGTTCGGTCTCTGGTTTTGGCCTGGGTTCCGGTTTGGGCTTTTCCTGGCGCGGCGGGGGCTTTGGTTGTTCCTTTTTGGGCGGGGGCAACGGCCGTTCTGCTTCCGGTTTAGGCGGCATCGTTTCCAGCCGTTTCTGGCGGCGCTGCAAATTCTCTTGCAGCGATTGGATCGCTTTCTGACGCGCTTCGGGGCCGGATAAACGGCCGTAATCCAGCAGCACCTCAGCGACCTGTTCCACCAACACCTGGTCCAGTTCATCTACAGCGTCAGCGCGGGCCTGTTCCACCCAGAACAGGGCGAACTGGCGAATGCCGCCAACCACTGCCTTGTTCTGGTACCCCTGCTGCGCCTCTAAGTCCAATACTCGTTGAAGTCGGGTGAATGCTCGTGACATAGAATTTTGTGCAAGACCTGACAGGTTTTCCAAAACCTGTCAGGTCTGGATAGTTTATTGGGCGGCGATGCAAGCAAAGCCGACGGCTCCCAATCCCAAGTGCGTGCCGATGGCCGGAGTGATGCCCATTGTCATCGGTGGATGTTGGGTGTCGAAGAGATTTTTGGTCATCTCGCGCAGCTCTTCGGCGGCGTCCGGGGCGTTGACGTGGATGATCGCCAATCGTTCCAGCGGCCCCAATTGTTGCATCAGTTCGATGGTATGGGCCAGCGCCTTCTTACGGGTGCGGATGCGAGCGACGACAGAAACATCGCCGCGATGGATCATCATGACAGGTTTAATTTGCAGCAGCGTGCCCAGGCCGAACTGCGCCCAATTGACGCGCCCGCTGCGGCGTAGGGAGTCCAGGGTATCAATCATGCCGAAGACGCGGGTGCGCGGCACACGCTCTTTGAGCAGGGCGACGATTTCCGGGACGGATTTGCCCGCTTTGGCGGCTTCGGCGGCTGCCAGAACCAGCAGGCCGCTGCCGATGGTGATCTGTTCGCTGTCGAAAATGGTGACGTTGATGCCCTCGGCCGATTCGACCCCCAGCCGGGCGGCGTTGTAGGTGGCGCTGAGGGCGGAGGCGATGTGGATGGAGAGGATGTCGGTGGCGCCTTGCGCGGCCAACTCTTCGTAAACGGCCGTGAAGGTGCCGACAGCGGGGGCAGCCGTTGTGGGGTAGATGGGGTAATGGGGCAGCTTTTGGTAAAACTCTTCCCGCGAGATCTCTACTCCTTCGCGGTAGCTCTCTTCACCGATGTTGATGTAGACGGGCACGATGGTGATACCCAATTCGGCGGCCAGATGCTCTGGCACATCGCAGGCGCTGTCGGCGACAATTTTGATGGTCATGGTTATTCGGCTCCCAAGATATAGAAGTAATGGGCCTGACCGCCAGGCAGCACTTCGATTTCGATTTCTGGGTAGAGGTCGCTGATCTGTTCGGCGACTACTTCAGCCTCTTTGTCCTGGATGTCTTTGCCGTAGTAGAGGGAGAGCAGTTCCCGTTCGCCCATTTCCATACGTTCCAGGACCTGGGGGAGGATGTCGTTGAGTTCGGGGCCAGAGGCGCAAAGACGGCCGTTTACCAACCCAATCACCTCGCCCTCCTGCACTTCCACCCCATCCAGGCTGACGGAGCGGGTGGCGCGGGTGATCTCGCCGGTGGCGATTTGCTGGATCGCCTCGGCCATTTGCGCTACTACGTCGTCTAGTTCGCCATCCGGGTTGTGGTAGAGCATGGCGTTGAACCCTTGCGGGATGCTGCGGGTGTTGACGACGGCCACGTGTTTCGGGCTGAGGTCGCGGGCCGCTTCGGAGGCGAGGAAGATGTTTTTGTTGTTGGGCAGGATGATGATTTTGTCTGTCGGCACGTCCTGAATGGCCTGGAAAATCTCTTCGGTGCTGGGGTTGTTGGTCTGGCCGCCGTTGACGATGTAGGCGGCTCCCAGGCTGCGGAAGATTTGGGCAAGCCCGGCCCCGGCGGCGACGGCGATGACGCCGATCTGCCCTGGTTCGACAACCACTGTTTCGGGGGTGTTGGAGGAACCGTTGCCGGCGAGGGAAACGGCCGTTCCCACCTCACCGACAATCTCTTCCATCTGTATCTGCATATTTTCCACCACCACGTCGGTGATGCGCCCCAGGCTGATGCCGTAGCTGATCGGTTCGCCGGGGTCTTTGACGTGGATGTGGACCTTGATGGTCCGCTCGTCGCCGACGACGACGGTGGAGTCGCCCATGGCGTCAATCCGCGCCCGCACTTCTTCGACGTTCAGGTTTTCGCCCAGCAGGATGAATTGCACGTCGTAGGGGTTTTCGATTTCGCCGCCTTCGGGGATGGCGTGGGCCTGGGCAGGGGTAGAGAGGGGGGAAACGGCCGTTGTCGCCATCACCGGTTCCAACGACAACTCTCCTTTGGCATAGCGCAGCATCCCTTCAAATAAATAGACCAAACCCTGGCCGCCAGAATCCACCACGCCGGCTTGCTTCAGCACCGGCAGCATCTCCGGCGTCTTTTCCAGCGCCTGCTGACAGCGTTCCAACACCCGCGCCAGCAAAAAGCGCAGGTCTTTTGTGATCTTCACCGCGTCGGCCGCCTCATTGGCCCCGGCGCGGATAACGGTGAGGATCGTCCCCTCAACCGGTTTCATCACGCCATTATAAGCCGTATCGGCCGCTTGTTGAAAGGCGGCAGCCAGGTCATCGGCGTTGAAGCTCTCTTTATCGCGCAGCGATTTGGCCAGGCCGCGCCAAATCTGGCTGAGGATAACGCCAGAATTGCCGCGCGCCCCCATCAACGCCCCATGCGAAAGTTCGCCAGCCATCTTGCCGACGTGATTCGTTTCGCTATCTTGCACGCGCTTGTAAGCAGAGCGCATGGTCAGCAGCATATTGGTCCCGGTATCGCCATCCGGCACCGGAAACACATTGAGGGCATTCACCTGCTCATGATTGCGTTCCAACCAGAGCAGAGAGGCGTGGGCCATTTTCCGCAGTTGCTGCCCGTTGCACTGCAACCATTTACGATCTATCGGCGGTGCATCGGCCGAACTGTTTTGTGTCACTATCTTCTTCCTCCAGGCGAATTTTTAGGGACGAGGATTAAATAACTTGTTTGCAGAACTGAGATTAGAGACTAGAGATTGGAGATTGGAGGCTGTTTCAATCCCCATTTCCTGATCTCCAATCTCCCGTAAGTTATTTAATCCGCGTTCATTTGGACGGTCGGGTCATTTATCCCGGTTAATACGCAAACCCTGAATGTAAACATTCACCTCGCGCACCGGTAAACCAATGGCTTTTTCTACGTGGTATTTCACCGTACTTTGAATGCTCTCGGCGACGGTGCGGATGCGCACGCCATATTCGACAATGACGTAAACGTCTATCACAATTGCTTCGTTCTCAATGGCGATCTCAATGCCCCGGCGCGCGCCATCGCGGGCCAGGAGATGCGCGATACCGTTCACCAGATTTTTGCTGGCCATGCCCACCACCCCATAACATTGGTTGATTGCCTGGTTGGCGATGGTGGCGATGGTAGCGGTAGAAATATCAATGGATCCTAACTCTTCTTCTTTTGTAGGCATAGTTGCTCCAAAAGCGAAGGCAAGTTCTATCACTTAGCGGATTTTGCATCTGCTCCGTCTTGCCTTGCACAAAAAAAGCTGTTTGATTATAATCTGCGTTCGTTCACTTTGAATCTGAGCGACCACTTGCGGTCGCTTTTACTTTGTATGGGTGAGGTGAAATTATGGCCAAATGTGAAATTTGTGGCAAGAAGCCCATGTCTGGGAACAACCGCAGCTTTTCAGAAAAGAAATCGAAGCGGCAATTTAAGCCGAACGTTCAGCGGGTTAGCTTTCATGAAAGTGGTCGTAAAGTGCGGATGTACGTCTGTACGCGCTGCTTGAAGACGACGGCGAAAGGTTAATCAGCGCATTTTCTATTCTGGATGAATGAGCCAGCCTCGCGGCTGGCTTTTTCGTTTTTCCAAGTTACGGACCTGACAGGTTTTGCAAAACCTGTCAGGTCTTTTCTTTCCCCCCAATCATATCTCATTGTGGCCGATGGGGGTAGCCAGGGCGGTGGGGAGAACGGCTTTGGCCCCGGCGTGGAGGAGGGCGTGGATAACGGCCGTTTCCCCCTCCCCTTCCTCGACCAACGCCAGCATATTTCCGCCCCGGCCGGCGCCGCTGAGCTTGGCCCCCAACGCCCCGGCTTGCCGGGCCGCCAGCACCAATTCATCCAACGCTTCCGAGGAGACAGTCATCGCTTGCAGCAGGGCGTGGTTTTCATCCATCAGGCGGCCAAGCGTGGGCAAGTCGCCCGCTTCGATGGCCTGGCGGGCGGCTCTGGCGATCTGGCCGCAGGCGGCGAAGAGCGCCTCGAAGCGGGGCGGATCGGCCTGCCATTGACGGCGCACGTCGCCCACCACCAGTTTGGTGCTGCTGCTCTGGCCGGTGTCGGCCACCAGCAGGCGCAGCGGCGCGCCGACGGTGAAGCGTTCGATCCGGTTGCGCGGCTGCGCCCGCACGAAGTAGACGGGCCGTTCGTAGGCGACGACGGTGTTGTCTATCCCGCTGGGCGTGCCGTGATGGATTTTTTCGATCTCGTAGGTGAGGTCGGAAACCCAGTCGTCGTTGGCGCATTGGGGCAGCCCCAGGTGGGCGGCCAGGGCGCGGATGACGGCGGCGGTGATGGCCGCGCCGCTGCCCAATCCGCTGGCGATGGGTATCTGGCTGCTGACGGGGCTGGTCAGGTCGGGCAGTTGGTCTAGCCTGGCCGCCCGCTGAAGTGGGCGGACGACGGCGGCGACGGGGTCGTCGGGGGCGGCTTCGTCTAGCTGGATGTCTGTGCCGAGGTCGGCGGCGCGGAGACGGATGCCGGGGGTGGGGCTGTTTTCGACAACGGCCGTTGCCCGCAACTGACTCAATGGCGCGGCAATAGCCGGTTGACCATAGACGACGGCGTGTTCACCAAAGAGGATGATTTTTCCGGGGGCGGTGGCGTGGGTCATGGGGGATATTTGTAGAGACGTTGCAATGCAACGTCTCTACCGATCAGTTCAACACATACAAGGCGACAAACACCGTCAGACCATACAGGAGCAGCGTCACCTGCATGGCCCGGTCGCGCAGCAAAATCTCCTCCGGCGCGCCTCCTTCGTGGCGTACGTGGATGAGGTAAAGATAGCGGAAGACGCCGTAGAGGACAAAAGGGATGGTAAACATCATGGCGTGATTGTCGGGCAGCCCTTCGGCCAGGAAGGTGTAGAGGCTGTAGGCCGCGATGGCGCTGGTGGTGACGATCATCAGCAGCAGGTCTATCAACTCGACGGTGTACTCGTCGAGGATGGCGCGATGGTCGCCAGCCCCATCGCCGAGCAGCGTCAGTTCGTGCCGCCGCTTGCCCAGGATCATGAAGAGGGCCAGGAAGCCGCCGAAGACGTAAAGCCAGGGAGAGAAGCGCTGCACGTCTATGACGGCGACACCGGCAGCGATGCGCAAGATGAAGCCGAAGGCGACGACAAAGACGTCGAGCAGGACGACTTTTTTCAGGAAGAAGGTGTAGGCGATCTGGATGAACAGGTAGCCAAGCAGGACGAGGGCGAGGGCGGGGGCCAGAAGGAACCCGGCTGCCAGACTGCCCCCGGCCATGAGGAATCCGGCGATAATGGCGATGGTGGGGCTGAGTTGTCCGGCGGGTAACGGCCGTTTTCGTTTCACCGGGTGCTGCCTGTCATTCTCCAGATCGCGCAGGTCGTTCATGATGTAGACCGCGCTGGACATCAGACAAAGCAAGACGAAGGCAGCCAGGGTGTGCAGGACGCTGGCAACGTCTAGCACCTTGCCATCGAAAAACAGGGCGACGAAAACAAAAATGTTCTTGGTCCACTGGCGCGGACGCATGGTTTTTAGTAGACCGATGAGCAAGGGGCTTCTCCTATGGGGATGGAGCGGGGATGAATTCAATCATGTGGCTCACTTTAGGGAAACTACTGTTATGAAACAGGTCCCGATGGAGCTGTCCTCAAGGAAAGCTCAAACGCTTTTTGCTGCCCATAAAAGTGAACGTCAAATTCTTGGAAAAAATTCACCTGCCCCAAAAGCGTGCGAACTTCCGAGCTTGGTTTTCTGATCCAGGCAAAGGCCAATCTGAGTGATGGAAAAGGTTCAATCGTTGCTTGTAACAACACTGCATAGGCTTGTGTGCCAGCGAGAACGCCTCCTAAATCAAGCGAAAATGTTTGCTGGTTCCAATCCAGATTTAATGACAAGCCAGTGTCATACGGCAAGATATTCAAAGCCGCGCCAGAGTCAACAACGGCAGGGACTGTGACAACGTTCATACCATTTGAAAGCTGAAGATTTACAAGAGGTATGCCCACCGGAAAGTGGCTGTGCTGAGTGTATGAAAACCTTTGGCTGATCATGACATCTCTTGTGTGAGAAATTGTTGTAGTTGCGCTGCCGCTTTTTCTTGATTGTCAGGCGTAAAGATAGGATAGATGGACTCTGTGGCAAAATAATGCTCAGGATTTTCCTCTTCTAAAAGCATTTCAGAGATAGCGCCGATCAGCCTCAGCTTGTCAAAACGCGGTAAGGCTTTGATTTCTTCGGTAATATCTGTTAACAACATAGACAGACTCCTATCTTTGACTGCCTGGTTGAGCCAATGAGTTCACCCAATTATACACACGCAGCGCCAGTAGAATCATCAGCAACCCAGACCGGGGCATGGCTCAAATTGAGCGAATTGTTCTTCATAAATTTTTCTATAGACATGTCATGCTGAGGTCCTCCGAAGCATCCCGTTCCTCTTGATTAAACGGGATGCTTCGCTCCGCGGACTCCGCTCAGCATGACAATTTCGCGCCAATTTGTAAAGATAACATCTCCCTAGATGAACCATACCCAGACCGGTCATTTGCGCGGGGCGCGGGGGCGTTTGGGCTTGACGCCGCCCCGGTAGCTGGG
>CAYONK010000195.1:6746-7845 GCA_964405285.1 uncultured Ardenticatenaceae bacterium | reverse complement strand
AGCCGCCGATGTTGGCCATGCCGTCCTTCTTGGCGCTCATCGTGCAGCCGTCGGCGTAGCTGAACATCTCCTGCGCGATTTCCAGCGGCGTTTTGTCGGCGTAGCCCTCTTCGCGCAGTTTGATGAAGTAGGCGTTTTCGGCGAAGCGGCAGGCATCAATAAAGAAAGGGACGCCATAGCGACGGCAAATCTCGCTGGCAGCGCGGATGTTGGCCATGCTCACCGGCTGCCCGCCGCCGGAGTTGTTGGTGACGGTGATCATCGCCAGGGGGGCTTTGCCGGGGTTGTCGCGCAGAGTTTCTTCGAGCAGGGCCAGGTCTATGTTGCCTTTGAAGGGGGCGATGTGCTGCGGGTCGCGCCCTTCGGCGATGGGGATGTCCAGGGCGATGGCTTTGCGGTATTCGGTGTTGGCGCGGGTGGTATCGAAGTGGGTGTTGTTAGGCACGATGTCGCCTGGCTTGAGGGTGGCGCCGAAGAGGATGCGCTCGGCGGCGCGGCCCTGATGGGTGGGGATGACGTGTTTGAAGTTGGTGATGGCGCGAACGGCCGTTTCAAACTTATAAAACGACTTCGCCCCGGCGTAACTCTCATCGCCCAACATCATCCCGGCCCATTGGCCGGAAGACATCGCCCCCGTGCCGGAATCGGTCAGCAGGTCTATCAGCACGTCGTCGGCTTTGAGCAGGAAGAGATTGTAGCCCGCCTCGCGCAGGGCGGCCTCCCGCTCGTCTCGCGTCGTCCGCCGGATAGGTTCGACTGTTTTGATGCGAAAGGGTTCGATAATGGTTTTGAATTGCATTGCGCCTCCGGGAGTGGGAATTTGAATTGTGAATTGTGGATTGTGAATTGTGAAGTTGGGCTACCAACTACCAACTACCAACTACCAACCGCCAGCTACCAGCTACCAACTACCAACTAAAGTATACTCAGGAACGGCCGTTTTTGAATTATGAATAAAACATGAACACAACATTGACAATTTCTTGATGGCACGATATACTGTTGACAGTGTAACAAAGTATATTTAGTTTACAGAAAAACCTCCTCTTCTCTCCTCTTCCCTTCTTGATACAAAACCGCCGCTCTGAACAGAGCGGCG
>CAYONK010000195.1:2948-6736 GCA_964405285.1 uncultured Ardenticatenaceae bacterium | reverse complement strand
CGGTTAGTCAGCGAAAGCCCCTTCTCTCTCCTCCTGCCGCGTCACGGCTGCCTGCAAAAAGGCGCGGAACAGGGGATGGGGGCGGTTCGGCCGGCTCTTGAACTCCGGGTGAAACTGGCTGCCCAGCATAAAGGGATGGTCTTGCAATTCGGCGATTTCCACTAAACGGCCGTCGGGCGACACCCCGCTAAACACCATCCCCGCCTCTTGCAACAAGGCCCGGTAACTGTTATTAAACTCCCAGCGATGGCGATGCCGCTCCTGAACCGACGCTTCGCCATAGGCCTCCGCCGCTTTCGTCCCGGCCACCAACTGGCAAGGATACGCCCCCAGGCGCATTGTCCCCCCCATGTCATGCAGATGGTGCTGGTCCGGCATCAGGCTGATCACCGGATGTTCTGTCTGTGAATCAAACTCTGTACTGTTCGGCTCATCATTGCCCAAGACGTGCCGGGCAAACTCAACACACATCACCTGCATCCCCAGGCACAACCCCAGATAAGGCACGCCATGCTCCCGCGCCCACCGCGCCGCCATGATCTTGCCCTCAACCCCCCGTTCGCCGAAACCGCCCGGCACGACAATGCCATCCAACCCAACGAACTGCTCCCAGCCCTTCCCCTTCTCCAAATCACCGGAGTGGATCCACTCCACCTCCACCTGCCGATTGTTCGGGATACCTGCGTGATAGAGCGCCTCGCGCACACTCATGTAGGCGTCGTGCAGTTCCACGTATTTGCCCACGATGCCAATGCGAATCTCCGGTTTCGGCCGGCGGATCTCCTCGATCAACTTCCCCCAGGCCGTCAGGTCAGCCGGCCTGGTCTCCTTAATTTTCAGCCGCTCCACCACGTAATCATCCATGTTGGTCTTTTTCAGTTCCAGCGGGATGGCGTACAACACATCGCTCGTCACCGCCGGGATCACCGCCTTGGCTGGGACGTCGCAAAACAGCGAAATCTTCTTGATATGCTCTTTGGGGATGGGGTGGTCGGCGCGGGCGATAATCATATCCGGCTGGATACCCAGGCTGCGGATTTCGCGCACACTATGCTGTGTCGGCTTCGTCTTCAACTCCTTGCTCGCCGCCACATAAGGCAAAAAGGTCACGTGAACGTAAAAGGTATTGCGCCGACCCAGGTCTGAACGCATCTGACGCAGCGCCTCCAGAAAAGGCGTACTCTCGTAGTCGCCAACCGTGCCGCCCACCTCCACCAGTATCACATCTGCCCGGCTCTTCTCGGCCACCAGCAGCATACAACGCTTGATCTCGTTGGTGATGTGCGGGATCATCTGGATCGTACCGCCCAGGTAATCGCCTCGCCGCTCGCGGGCGATTACTTCGGCGTAAACCCGGCCGGTTGTCACGTTGGAGGCCTGGTTCAAGCTAATGTCAATGAAGCGCTCATAATGTCCCAGGTCCAGGTCCGTCTCCGCCCCATCGTCGGTGACAAACACCTCTCCATGCTGATAGGGAGACATTGTGCCGGGGTCTACGTTGATGTAAGGGTCCAGCTTCTGCACGGCCACCGTTAGCCCCTTCGCTTTCAAGAGCCGGCCGAGCGCCGCGGCCGTCACCCCCTTGCCCACCGAACTCACCACACCACCGGTAAAAAAGATAAATTTGGTCTCCATAATTTGCCTCAAAAAGAGAGGAGGGGCATGTCTTAGGGTGACATGCCCCTCCTCAAAATAAGTTAAGGGTTATTGCGAAATCGTTTTTCGCATCTCTTGTATCGTCGCTAAAGGAGGCGCGTGAGATCCTCCACCGCCCGCCCCATATCCAGGAAAATGAGGCCCAACTTGGCTTGCGCCCGCGCCAACACCGTCAGCACGGCGTCGTCGCCCACAGCCATCAGCACAATGATGCCATCGCTGCCGTCAATAAAGACACGCTTCAGCGTGCCCCGACGCAGTTCACTGGAAATTCTATCACCCAGCGAAAGCATCGCCGCCGACATCGCAGAAATACGGTCTTCGTCAACGCCGGAGGGTAGCGACGAGGCCATAATCAACCCATCCACACTGACCACTGCTGAGGCTTCAATGTCCGGGGTTCCTGCTTGCAAATCGCGTAGGCGATCAACCATCATTTCGGTCCGGGATCTCATCCTGAAATCTCCTTGAAATAGACTGCCGGGGCAGCAATTTTATGTTAGTTAAAGCAGAAAAAATCATAACATAACTGTATAGGGCTGTCAAACAGATGCAGCCCCGACTGCGCAGTTTCCTTTAGACCTTATGAGATTTCCAGTTATAATGGCCGTCTGACTTTCGACG
The DNA here is from genome assembly GCA_964405285.1 of uncultured Ardenticatenaceae bacterium. Lineage (GTDB taxonomy): Bacteria > Chloroflexota > Anaerolineae > Promineifilales > Promineifilaceae > Leptovillus. The sequence continues at coordinate 4,456 of CAYONK010000195.1, read as the reverse complement.
ATTCCCGATTGTTTAAAATCAAGAAGATCCCCGCGAATCATATTAGGAGAGAAATATGAGCAACTATCAGAACATTAAAGTTCCTGTCGGTGAGAAAATCACCTTTGAAAATGGCAAACTGACCGTGCCCGATAACCCGATTGTGGCATATATTGAGGGCGACGGCATCGGCGTAGACATCACACCTGCTTCCTTACTGGTATGGGATGCGGCCGTGGAAAAGGCGTATGGCGGCAAGCGGAAAATCGCCTGGATGGAGATTTACTCCGGCGAGAAAGCGGCCGCTCTTTACGATGGTAACTTCATGCCGGAAGAGAGCTTCGACGCCATGCGCGAGTACGTAGTAGGTATCAAAGGCCCGCTGACAACCCCCATCGGTGGCGGTTTCCGTAGCCTGAACGTGACGCTGCGCCAGGTGTTGGACCTGTATGCCTGTGTCCGGCCGGTGCGCTGGATTCCCGGCACACCCAGCCCGGTGCGCGAACCGGATCAGATGGACATTGTTATCTTCCGCGAAAATACAGAGGATGTGTACTCCGGCGTAGAATGGCCGGCCGAGACCGAAGAAGCCCAGGCGATCATCAAATTCATGAACGAGCAGTTGGGCAAAAACGTGCGCCCCGATTCGGCTATTGGCATCAAGCCGGTGAGCGCCTTCGGCACGAAGCGGCTGGTACGCCAGGCGATTCAGTACGCCATTGACCACAATCGCGCCAGCGTAACCTTGGTCCACAAGGGCAACATCATGAAGTTTACCGAAGGCGCGTTCCGCGATTGGGGCTATGAACTGGCCCGCGAAGAGTTTGGCGCAGAGCCGTGGGATGGCGGACCCTGGCACATTCTGAAGAACCCCAACACCGGCGCGGACATCGTGATAAAGGATGTGATCGCCGACAATATGCTGCAACAATTGCTGACGCGCACGGCCGATTACGACGTGATCGCCACCCTGAACCTGAACGGCGACTACATGAGCGACGCGGCGGCCGCGCAGGTGGGCGGCCTGGGCATGGCCCCCGGCGGCAACATCGGCGATGGCGTGGCTCTGTTCGAGGCGACGCATGGCACGGCCCCGAAATACGCGGGCAAGGATATGGTCAACCCCGGCAGCCTGATCCTTTCTGGCGTGATGATGTTGGAGTATATGGGCTGGCAGGAAGCGGCCGACCTGGTGGTTGAGGCGACGACGAAGACGATCCTGAATAAGACCGTGACCTATGACCTGCATCGCCAGATTGAGGGGGCGACGAAGCTCTCTTGCTCGGAGTTTGCGAAGGCGATTGTGGGGAATATGTAGCGGTTGGCAGTTGTTGATTGCTGGCTGTTGGTTTGTTATGAAGGTTGAAGCCGCCGAATCCTCGGCGGCTTTTTTATTTGCCGGATTGCTCGGTTTTTTTGTTGTTCAGGGAAGCCCGTTTCTTTTTTAAGGCAATTGAAAGAGAGGTGGGAGAGGGAAACTTCATCCGAATTTCTGGAAGCTGTATCAAAATACCATGTTCACCTTGTTC
>CAYONK010000195.1:1029-2848 GCA_964405285.1 uncultured Ardenticatenaceae bacterium | reverse complement strand
CTATTGTAAATCTAAATTTTAGGTTATAATTTCATGAGAGGTTCCTTAGTTTTAAGGAAGGGAAGGTTTGTACAGGTTTCTTTTAAAGAAGATAAGGAGAGGTGAAACATGTCAATGATTTCCAAAATTTCGTTCGGGCTAAAGGCGGTAATTAAAACATTACGCCTGGCGCTCCCCAAATTGGGGGTGGGCTGGATGTTTGCCCTGCTCACCATCAACCTGAATCGTGTTGCCATCGTTGAACTCAAAGTTACGGCAATCATCATCACGACGATGCTGGCTTTGCACTATTTCCTCTCGCCATTCCAGGTGATTTCCGGCCGTATCGCGGACCGCTATCCGCTTTTTGGTTATCGGCGCACGCCCTACCTGTTGTTTGGCGCTCTGGCTTCAAGCCTCGTGTTTATCGCGCTGCCTACGATTCTGATCAACATGGGTCAGCGGGAACTGTGGGCTTACGTCGCCGGTTTTATCGCTTTCATCATTTATGGCATTGGCATCGCTTTCGTGGGAGATTCGCACCATGCCCTCATAGCAGAAGTGACCGAACCGCGCTCTCGCGGCGCTGTTATCTCCGTTGTCTGGACTTTTACCATCATCAGCACCATCTTCTCCGCCATCGTTTTCATCCAGGTCATGCCCTATTACACTCCGGAGGCGATGCAGCGCCTTTACAACCTCACCCCGTTAGTCGTGCTTGGGTTCACGTTATTGGGCATTGTGGGGATGGAGAAACGTTTGACAGGCGAGGCCCTGAAGGTTGCCATAGCGCGCGCGCGTGCGGTGGCTCCGGATGGTAACCCCTTGAGCGCGGCAGCCAAGGTGCTGCGGCAAAACAAACAGGCGCGGGGTTTCTTTGTCTTCGTTTTCATCGCTATTTTCGCTATCTTCCTGCAAGACAACATCCTGGAGGTGTTTGGCGCGGAAGTCTTTGGCCTGACGCTGGCTGAAACCACCCGTTTCCAGCCGATGTGGGGCGGCGGTGTCCTCATTGGAATGATTTTGATGGGTATTTTGAGTACTGTCTTTGCCATTAGCAAGCGGACAATCGTCATCGTGGGGTGTTTGGGGACCAGTCTTGGCATGTCGGTGCTGGCCTTAGGCGCGTTGACCCATCATCAGGAGGTGGTGTTGCCTTCTTTGGTGTTGATGGGTTTGTTCACCGGTTTCTTTAACGTTGGCGCGCTGTCTATGATGATGGATATGACCATTGATGGCGCAACCGGTCTGTACATGGGGTTGTGGGGAATGGCTCAGGCGTTTGGCAATGGCGCGGCCTCTATGGGCAGTGGCGCGCTGCATACTGGCCTGATTGAGACGGGGCTGATGACGCCGGCCGTTGCCTATTTCTCCATTTTTAGTGCGGAGGCGGTGGGCATGGCAGTGGCCGCAGCGATTGTCTGGCGTTTGAGTGTGACGCGCTTCCGCCATGAGCATGAAGCGAGTCTGACGCATGCCGACGCGCTTTTGGCGATGGAAAGTGGGGCGGCTGCGTAACGAGCGGGCGCCTTTTTTGCGTGATTTTTGGATTTGTTAGAGGCTGGAGATTTGGAGGCTATTGGGTCTCCGAATCTCTGGCCTCGTTTTGTTAAGGTAGATGGTGGACTGGTATGGGTGCGGATTTTTCATTTGATAATCGGGTGGCGCAGCGGTATAACGCCCAGCGCGCGCATCCACCGGAAGTTGCCGGGCAAATTGGCGCGGCGATTGCCGCGGAAGTGGGGATAGGCGGGCGTGTCTTGGAGGTTGGCGTAGGCACGGGCCGTATTGCTTTGCCGGTGGTGGAGGCCGGTTGCCGGGTGATTGGGTTTGACATTTC
>CAYONK010000195.1:0-1019 GCA_964405285.1 uncultured Ardenticatenaceae bacterium | reverse complement strand
CATTTCGGCGGAGATGTTGCAGGAGGTGGGCGGAGGGGAACGGCCGTTGTCGCCCCACCTCTCCCTCCTTCAAGCCGACATGCACGAACCACCCTTCGCCGCCAACACCTTCAACGCGGTCCTGGCTGTCCACGTCCTACATCTGGCTCGCGACTGGCAGCGAGTCCTCCGGCGCTCCGCCCACGCCTTATGTTCGGGCGGCGCATTTATTCAAGGAGATGACTGGATCGATCCCCAATCCGTCGTTGGCCGATTGCGCGACGAACTACGTCAACGGGCGCTTGCCTTATCGCCCAATCTTCGCCCACCTGCGGCCGGAATTTCCAAACAAGAGTTGCTGGCCGAGTTAGGTGGCGATGAAGTAAGCGAACGAGTGGCGGCAGAATGGACAACCTGGGTTAGTCCGGCAGAGCGCTTGGCGGCTGTGGCGAATAAAATGGATGCCGAGAGTTGGTTCTTGCCCGACGACCTGTTCGCTAATTTACTGCGCCAGTTGCAAGAGTTTGCTGCCGCCGAGTGGCCCGATTTAACGCAAAAACAGCCAGTAACGCGACGCTTTGTTTTAAAAATCACGCGGGGGAGATGGCAATGAGTTGAAAGCAGCCCTGGTTCTCCTGCAACCTTCTGCCCCATGAGGAACTCGACCGGTTTTCGCGTTGAGACGCTTCATTCTGCATAAGAGGCAACATGCCGGGGCTGAAGGTGCCCACCCCGTTACTCGGCGCTGTCCACGGGCGCTTTTTTATTCTTTAGGCGCAGCGCTAGCTTTAACTCAAAGTCAAAGCTGTCACCCCTTTACCGCCGGTACGCCTCAAAGCGGTTTGCTAACCAGAGTAACAGGGCCGCCCACACCATCCACGTCACGGCCAGGGCAGACAGCACCAGAGGCGTCACAGACGTCATGTTTAATACCGCCAGCAGCAAGAAAAGAGCCGCCAGAGCGATTAAAATGAGGGCAAATAGCCCTTGAGTTTAGAGTTCAGTGGTGACTGAACGAACTTGATCCTTAACAAAAAAGA
>CAYONK010000194.1:1062-7887 GCA_964405285.1 uncultured Ardenticatenaceae bacterium | reverse complement strand
AGTTACCGTCAAGAACTACGCGCTGATACCAGTCAGATTATTTTTCCCATCCTCTCTTTGTTGGTGGTGTTCGCCTGTTTAGCGGCCGTTCTTGCCACTAATAATTTTAGCCACAGCTGGCTTTACCTGGCTTATGGCATTCTAACGCCGCTGGTTGCTGGCCTGACCAAACGGCTGTATCAGCGTGATCAATCTTGGTTGGGTGGCTGGCTTTTCATCAGTCTGCATGTGGTGATGCTGACGCTGATCATTTTTCAGGTTGATCTGCCAGGTGGCAATCACCCGCTGCTCTACTTATATGGCCTGTTGATTGTAATCAGCAGCATGATTCTGTCGCCGGTAGCCGGGTTTACCACCTGGTCAGCTTCGGCTCTTTTGTTGCTTTCTGGGGCGGTGCTGTTGGGTGATGGTGTGACCAGTGTTCTCACTTATGTGCCGGCCCTGGTGATCAATCTATTATTGGCAGGGGCGGCGTTTTTAACGGCCGTTGAATGGCAAACGGCCGTTGAGTCCACCAGCTACCTCCACCGCCGCGTCCAACAACGCCGGGACGAACTGTTCGCCATCCAGGAAGAGTTAAGCCAGTCTAATGCCCGCCTGAAATACCTGAACGCCGAATTAGATCTGGCGCGCCAGCAAGCGGAAAACGAACGGGACATCCGCACCCGTTTTATGAACAACGTTAGCCATGAACTGCGGACCCCGCTGAACGCCATCGTCAACTTCGCCCACATCCTGATGTTGGGCGGGCGCGGGGCCGTCACCGAAGAGCAGTCCGACTATTTGCAACGCATTGAGCAGTCTGGCTGGCATCTGCTGGACATCCTCAACGATCTCCTGGACATGGCCCAGATCGAATCGGGCGAGTTCCGCTTGCACCGGGAAGCAACCCATCTTTATCACATTTGCGAAGAGGCGATGAGCAGCACGCGCGGCCTGCTGCTGGAGAAAGAAGTTGATTTGGTGCGCGATTACCCCGAAAACTGGCCGCCAGTCTATGTAGACCAGATGCGTTTGAAGCAGGCGCTCATCAATCTGTTGGGGAATGCTGCCAAGTATACGGAAAAAGGGCATATCGCCTTGCGCGTTCGGCCGAATACGGATACGGTGCGAATTATTGTTGAAGATACGGGCATTGGGATCCCGCCAGAATTTCACGAGGCAATCTTTAAGGAATTCCGCCAGGTGGACGAGGCAGCCGCCCGCAAACGTATTGGCACGGGGTTGGGTTTGCCCATTACGCGCCATCTGGTGGAGCGACACGAGGGGAGCATCCATCTGGTGAGTGAGGTGGGCGTTGGCAGCCAATTCATTATCACGCTGCCCATCTACCGCCCAGAGAACGAGAAGCCGGAAACAGAGCTTTCCTTTGCCGAATTTGCCCCATTGGAAATTTGACCGCTCTTTGATACACTCAACCAAACTCTTTGCAACTATTCGGGTGTGGGTTCCCTCTCCTCCCTTCCAGAGGGAAGGTTTGGGAGGGGACTGTGAGGTGCAAAAATTCCCAAAATAGCCCGCTTAGGACTCAACCTATGACGTCACTTGCCGCTGCTTATATCGTCGTAGTCGAAGACGACCCCAATGCTTTACTGGTAACAATGGACCTGCTGCGTCTCAACGGGGCCGAGCATTGTTACGCCAGCAAATCAGTCGCCGCCGCTATTGCTTATGCGGAGAAGTTGCCTCAGGTTGATTTATTTCTGGTGGACATCAATATGCCCGGCAAGAGCGGGTTTGAGCTGTTAAGTCTGGTGCGCCAGCACGAGCGGCTGCGTACGGCGCGCGTGGTAGCCGTCACCGCCGGCGTCTTTGCCGAGGACGTGGAAAAGGCGCGGGCTGCCGGTTTTGATGGGTTCATCAGCAAGCCGTTGAAAACGGCCATTTTCGGCAACCAGCTACAACGTATCCTGGACGGTGACGCGATCTGGGATTGGCGTTAGCAGGGGGGCGGTTCGTGGCCGCTGCCCTTATCCTCAACATGGCGTAGTGATTCATGCCATCTAATAGACAACCTCCAGCTTTTTTTGCGCAGCATTTTACCTGGGGCGGCAAACGGCCGTTTTCTCCCTTGCTTCTCGTCCTCGTTTGCCTGTTTCTGCTGATTGGCTGCCGCCGCGATAGGGGGCCGGATGAAGCCGAGCTGGAAAACGCGCCGCAAGTCGTTGTCGTGTGCAGCGAGGCGTGCGCCAGCCGGGGGCAATGCGGCGAGGCGGCCGACGGGCGTCGCCTGGTTTTTGGCCATCCGGATCGGCCGGAAGTGCGCGGCCATCAGTTGGTTTTTGAACATGAAACGGCCGTTTTCTTCATCAACACACGCGAAGAAACCTTGCAATTAGTTTCCACTGGCGAACCATTCAACCAAACCTTTTACCTGGTGACGCGCCCCGAAGACCAGCGATCCGGCTGGGTGGCTGGTTGGTGCATTCAATAACTCCTGGCGGCGCAACCGCCGGAGACAGCGAAAGACGGAGAAGCGATTCCCGCCTCTGTTTGCCCCAGGCAAGGAACAGGACACCAACACAACAGGTTGAATAATGATGGATAACGGCCGTTTTCAATCCCAACTCCAATTCATACTCGAAATAGACAAACTCAAGCGCGTCCTGCGTCGCACCTACGTCACCGGCGGCGAGCGCCACGAGAATTCCGCCGAGCATAGCTGGCACCTGGCTCTCATGGCCGCTACCCTGGTCGAATACGCCAACGAACCGGTAGACCTGAACCGCGTCATCCGCCTGCTCCTCTTCCACGACGTGGTGGAAATTGACGCGGGCGACACCTTCTTTTTTGACGACACGGGCTACGAGGACAAAGCAGCCCGCGAACAACGCGCCGCCGACCGCATCTTCGGCTTGCTACCCCCGGAGCAGGGGGCCATGTTCCGCGCTTTATGGGAAGAATTCGAGGCGCGGCAGACGGCCGAAGCCCTTTTTGCCAACGCCCTGGACCGGCTCATCCCGCTGCTGCTGAATTACGCCGGAGAGGGGTTCGCCTGGCGCGAAAATGGCGTCACCGCCAGCCTGGTGCTCAACCGCATGGGCTTCATCGCCGAAGGCTCGCCCAGGCTCTGGCAATTTGTGCAAGAGTTGATGGCGGATGCGGTGGAGAAGGGGTATCTGGCGGCTGGTGGCTAGTTGCTGGTCGCTGGTCGCTGGTCGTTAGTCGTTAGTCGCTAGTCGCCAGTTACCAGTTACCAGCCACCAATCACGGTAATTGGTGGATGAGGAAGACGAGGGCGAGGAGGATGAGTTGGGGTTGGCGAAAACGGCCGTCGGCCAGGGTGATGGCAAACTCGCCAATTTCTGTTTCGTCAATTTCACCGACGGGGTCCGCGCCACAAATGTCTAAGGGATCGGCGTAAACCTGTAGGTCGCCCGGTGGGTTGTCGCAGAGGGTGAATTTGATGGGGGAGGAACGGCCGTTTACTCGCCCCCCCAATGCCAGCCAGCGCTGCTCTTCCACTTCGATCATGAAATAAGGTAATGCCGCCTCATTTTCCGGGTCCGGCCAGGGATATTTCGTCAGAATCGCATATACCGCATCGTCGTAAATCAAGGCATAGCTGATACGCGGGTGCCCCCCCTTGCTGGTCACTTCCAGTCCAGGAAATTGCAGCGAAGCAATCGTATCCCCAGACGGCCGAGAAAAACGCACCTTGCCTCGCTCCTCATCAATCCAGGATGCGCCAAAGTCTGCCACCAATGACAACCGCTCCCGTCCAACATACAGATGGCAGCGCTGCCCCCCCTCCGAACCCGTCTCCAGAAACTTAATACGATATTCCATGATAGGCAGCATTGTACAAAGCAACGGCTAAAGGAACAAATTAGTTGGGAGTTGGGAGTTGGAAGTTGGGAGTTGATGGCGATCTATTAGCCTCCAAATTCTTCCTTAAAATTTCCCGACCCACGCGCCGCGCTGTGCTATACTCATCCACGCGGCCCAATACAACAAAAGCCCACACCCAACCCATCTACCAACTAACAACTACCAACTACCAACTACCAGCTACCAACTAACAACTGCTCTCATGACCGATCAACCCTTTGTCCATCTCCATGTCCACAGCGAATACTCCTTGCTCGATGGCCTGAGCCGGATCAACGATCTGGTAGCGCGGGCGGTTGAACTAAACCAGCCCGCTATCGCTCTCACCGACCATGGGGCGATGTACGGCACAATGCCCTTCTACCAGGCGGCCACCAGCGCCGGGATCAAGCCGATCATCGGCATTGAGACCTACCTCTCTAACCGGACCATGCAGGACAAAGACCCGCAGCTAGACAAAGAGCGTTTCCACATGCTGCTGCTGGCGCAAAACCAGACCGGCTACCAAAACCTGCTGCAAATCGCCAGCGCCGCCCAGTTGGATGGCTACTACTACAAGCCGCGCATTGACCGCGCCTTCATGGCCCGCCACGCCGATGGCCTCATCGCCACCACCGGCTGCATGGCGGCCGAAATCCCCCGCGCCATCGGCAATGGCAACCTGAAGCTGGCCCATGAGCTAATGGGCGAATATCTGGACATCTTCGGCAAAGAGCGCCTCTTCATCGAGCTGCAAGAACATAGTATCCCCGAACTGACCGACATCAACCGCAAGCTGATTGAGATGGCCGCCCACTTCGGCCTGGAGAAGAATTTCCTGGCGACCAACGACGTGCATTACACCCTGGCCAGCGATGCCGACCCGCACGAAGTGCTGCTCTGCATCCAGACCGGCTCCACCGTCGCCGCGCCCAAGCTCACCTTCTCCGACAAAGGGTATTACCTGAAATCTCACGCGGAGATGGCCGCCTTGTTTGGCGATGTGCCGGGCGCGCTGAGCAACAGCCTGCGGATCGCTGAGATGTGCGCTGTCAATCTGGACCATGATGGCTACCATCTGCCCGAATTTGACGTGCCAGAAGGGTATGACGCCGATTCTTACCTGAGCCATTTATGCCAAAAGGGGTTGGCCTGGCGTTATGGCGAGGCGCGGGCGCAGGGCGACGAGGCGTTACAGGTGCGGCTGGCCCATGAGTTGGCCGTCATCCGGCGCATGGGCTTTGCCACCTACTTTTTGATTGTGTGGGATTTGTGCGAATGGGCGGTGCGCAGCGACGAGTGGTGGGAGATGCACCAGGACCCCTTCCCTTACGACAGCTACCAGGAGTGGAAGGACAACGACATCTGGTGGAATGTGCGCGGCTCTGGCGCGGGGTCGGTGGTGGCTTATACGCTGGGCATCACCAGTATTGACCCATTGGCGAATGGGCTGATTTTTGAGCGATTCCTCAATCCGGGGCGCGTTTCGATGCCGGATATTGACCTGGATTACCCGGACGACGCCCGCCATTGGATGGTGGCCTATACCAAGCGGCGCTATGGCGCGGAGAAGGTGGCGCAAATCATCACCTTTGGCACGTTGGGGGCGCGGGCGGCGATCCGCGACGTGGGGCGGGCGATGGATATGCCGCTGCCGGAAGTGGACGCCATTGCCAAGCTGGTCCCGGCTATCCCTGGCAAACCGGTGAAGATTGAGAATGTGCTGGATAAAGATCATGAATTTTATTCGGCGGAGTTGGAGGCGCGGTATAAGGGGGAAACGGCCGTTAAAACCCTCCTCGACACCGCCCGCAACCTGGAAGGGGTGGCCCGCCACGCCTCCAGCCACGCCGCCGGGGTCATTGTCTCCGACCGGCCGCTGCACGAATACGTCCCCCTCAACCGCCCCACCGGCGGCGAAGAAGGGCTGGGCGGCCTGGACCGCGTGACCCAATGGCCGATGGAAATTGTGGAAGCCATCGGCCTGCTCAAGGTGGACTTCCTCGGCCTCAGCACCCTCACCGTGATGCGCCGCGCCGCCCGCCTGATTGAGGAGCGGTACGGCACCGTCTACACCATGGACAACATCCCCTACGACGAGGGGCACGTCGGCCCGGACCCGACGAAAAAGCCGGAGTTGTTGTTTGACATTTTGGGCAAGGGGCAGGTTGGCGGCATCTTCCAGGTGGAAGGTGCGGGAATGAAACGGCTGATGATGGAGATGCGGCCGCGCCGCTTCGACCATATCGTCGCCGCCATCTCCCTCTATCGCCCAGGCCCGATGGAAAACATTCCCACCTACATCAGCCGGATGCACGGGCAGGAGCCGGTGCAATTCCACCACCCGGCCCTGGAACCGATTTTGGGGGATACCTACGGGATTTGCGTGAGTGGGGATGCGTTGGTGCTGGATGCGCGAAACGGCCGTCGCTACCGCCTGGATGAGTTAGGCGATTACCCAGATTTTCTGATTCAGGGGGTGGACGAGGCGTGGCGGCCGGCTGTTGGCCGCGTGACGTACTGGATAGACAATGGCGAAAAGCCGGTCTACCGCGTGACCCTGCGCAACGGCATGGAAATTAAGGTAACGGCCGATCACCAACTGCTGACGGAAGAGGGCTGGCAGCCGCTCTACGATTTACAGGTTGGCGATTACATAGGCACGCCCCCCTATCTGATTGGTTCTGAACAGATTGAGACAAATAGTTCTGTCAGTGTAGTATGGGAAGAGATTGTAGCCATCGAGCCGGCCGGGACAGAACACGTCTACGATCTGACCGTTGAAGGGCTGCACAGCTTCGTCGCTAACAACATCATCGTTCACAATTGCGTCTACCAGGAACAAATCATTCAGATGGCTTCGCAGTTGGCGGGCTATGAGCCGGGCGAGGCGGACATGATCCGCAAGGCGGTGGCGAAGAAGAAGAAGAAGCTGATGGAGGAGCATCAGATCAAGTTCACCGAGGGGGCGATGGCGCGGGGCTTTAGCCGCGAAGTGTGCGACGCCATCTGGGG
>CAYONK010000194.1:0-1052 GCA_964405285.1 uncultured Ardenticatenaceae bacterium | reverse complement strand
ACATCGAGTTCTTCGCCCGCTATGGCTTTAACAAGGCCCACGCCGCCGATTACGCCAAAGTGACTTGCCAGACCGCCTTCCTGAAGGCGCATTATCCGGTGGAGTATCTGGCGGCCATGCTCAGCGTGGAGCGGGATAACACGGACAAGGTGCGCCGCTACTTTGCCGAGGCGAAGAGCCTGGGCATTGACGTGGCGCCGCCGGACGTGAATTTGTCCGGGCTGGATTTTACGATTCAGGATGGGGGGCAACGGCCGTTAATCCGTTTCGGCCTCGGCGCTATCAAAAACGCGGGCGAAGGGGCGATCAATCTGATTGTGGAGGAGCGGGAGGCCAACGGCCGTTTTGCCAGCCTGCAAGACCTCTGCGACCGCGTAGACCTGCGCCGGGTGGGCAAACGGGCGCTGGAATTTATGATCAAAGCGCGCGTCTTCGACGCCTGGGGCGCGCCCGCTCAGTTCATAGAGGCGCTAGACCGCTTAGTCGGCTACAGCGGCAACACCCACAACGCCGCCGCCCAGGGGCAGATGAGCCTCTTCGGCGCCCTGACCGGTGCGCCTGCCCTGCAAATGACCGTAGACCTGCTCCACGAACCGGACAACGTGCCGCAGGTGGATCACAAGCAGTTATTGGAGTGGGAGAAAGAGGCGTTGGGCGTCCATGTGTCGGAGCATCCGTTGGAACGGCCGTTGCAGCAGCTCCTGCCCCACACCACCTGCGCCATCGGCGACATCCAGGCCAGCGACAACGGCAAGCAAGTCAAAATCGCCGGGATGATCAGCGCTCTCCGCACCCTGACGACGAAAAAGGGGGAGCCGATGGCCTTCGGCACGCTGGAAGACCTGGACCACAAAATTGAGGCGGTCTTCTTCCCGCGCACCTGGAAACAATACCGCGAACTGGTGGCGGTAGACCAAGTGATGCTGCTCTGGGGCAAAGTGCAGAACAAAGGGGAGGAAATCAGCCTTCTGGTAGACCGGGTGCAGACGAAGGTGGAGAATGGCGTGCCGCTGGAAGAAGATGAGCCTGTGGCGATGAATGGGTGGGGGAAT
>CAYONK010000193.1:5897-7933 GCA_964405285.1 uncultured Ardenticatenaceae bacterium | reverse complement strand
CTGCGCCGCCAGCAGAGCCAGATGAGCCTGAGCGATGAGGAGAAGGAGTTGCTGGCTTTGCAGGCAAAGGCGGCCGAGTTGGATGAGGCGCTGGCTCCCTTGCAGACCCAATTGGCGGAGAAGCGGCGGGCGATGATGGCGGTGGAGGAGGAAACGGCCGTTGCCCAAAAACAGGCCCACGACCAGGAGACGCGCTACACCCAGGCCCGCATCCATCTCAGCCAACAGCAAACCAGCATTGAAGGGCTGCAAGAGCGGATCAAGGCCGATCTCGGCCTGGTGGCTCTGAGCTACGACGAGGACCAGACCGGCCCCACCCCCTTGCCCATCGGCGAAGTGGTGGAGCGGCTACCGGTGGTGGACGAGCTTCCGGCCGACATCGGCGAGAGCATCCAAAACTACCGCGCCCAGATGCAGCGCATGGGAGCCATCAACCCAGACGCCCCGGCCGAATACGATGCCCTCAACGAACGGCACGAATTTCTAACGCAGCAAGTGGAAGATTTAACCGAGACTGACGCCCAACTGCGCCGGGTGATCGCCGAACTGGATGACCTGACCTCCCGCGCCTTCGCCGAGACGGTGGCGAAGGTGGACAGCGTCTTTGGCGACACCTTCACTCAGCTTTTTGGCGGCGGCGCGGCCCGATTGGTCCTCACCGACCCGGATGATTTGACGATTAGCGGGGTGGAGATTATCGCCCGGCTGCCCAACCGGCGGGAGCAAGGGCTGGGGCTGCTCTCCGGCGGCGAGCGTTCGCTGACGGCGGCGGCGCTTATTTTCTCCCTGCTCAAAGTGTCGCCCACCCCCTTCTGCGTGATGGACGAGGTAGACGCGGCGCTGGATGAGGCGAATATCACCCGCTTCCGCGACCTGCTGCGCGAATTGAGCCTGAAAAGCCAGTTCATCGTCATCACCCACAACCGGGGGACGGTGCAGGCGGCGCAGACGATTTATGGCATCAGCATGGGCAGCGACAGCGCCAGCCGGGTGATTTCGTTGAAGCCGGAAGAGTATATGAAGCAGGGGAGTTTGGTGGCTGGTAGCTAGTTGCTAGTTGCTGGTGGCTGGTAACTGGCGACTAGCAACCAGCTACCAGCTACCAGCGACTAACTACCAACTACCATCTCCGAACAACAGGTTTCGCCGGTGGGCTTTGGCTCGGTGAGGACAATTTCGATGGTGGTGGTGGGGCCTTCGGGGATGCAGTTGATGCGATAGGGCAACTTCATCAGGACGGAGAAGATGCCTTTGTTGGTGTTTAGGACGTTAGCGGTGAGCAGGCGCACGCCTCTGGCCAGGGCTTCTTTACACAGTTGATTGAGCAGCTTTGTGCCAAGTCCTTTGCCTTGCATGTCGTCGCGGACGGAAACGGCCGTTTCCGCCACCCCATCCCCCATACAAACATAACGCGCCGCCGCCACCGGGACGTTCGCCCGGTCCGGCAAATCGGCGAAGGCGATCAGGCCGCCTTGCCGCTCTGGTGACGTATGGGCGATTTTCTCAGCCTCCAGCCGGATGCGCTGCGGGTGAAAATGATCGGCCGTTTGGTGAAAGCGCTGGTAGCGACTGTCTGAACTCATGTTCTCGAAGATGTCCACGAAGTGCGGCGCATCATCAGGCGACAAGTGCCTTACCCGGATTTCCTGCCCATCTTTGGCGTTAAACACGTACAAAATCTCCTTCTCTTGGTACATGGCTCCTTCCTTTCAGGCGATGGCTTAGGTAGTGTTGGTTGCGGCCATCTTGTGACGCATTGCGTCATAAAAAGAGGATAACACAATCAACTACTAAGATCAAGGGGGCGATCCGTACTATCAACAATCTGAATTATGGTAGCCTGTAGATGAGCGAGACCGCCTGTGATGCTGAACCAATAACGGCCGTTCCGCCCATCGCCCCCATTGCCTGAAAACTGAATCGGGTATAACGGCCGTTTTCCTCCTCCACTCCCTCCTCCCAATCCCCTGCAACCTTTCCCCCACAGCCTCGTATAAAGGATTGTGTTGTACAATGAAGCAGGTGGCCGGTGGCAA
>CAYONK010000193.1:0-5797 GCA_964405285.1 uncultured Ardenticatenaceae bacterium | reverse complement strand
CCTCGTTGGAGGCGCTGCCCCACGTCAGCCCGGCCCAGTTGGAAACCTGGGTAGAACTACAGCGCACCATTGACGGCACACGCGACTATTTGATCCGCGCCGTGCCTCAGGCGCAGTTCAGCATTGATGAGGCGCAGAAGATTCTGGCCCAGCGCACCTACACGCTGGTCTTCTTCGGCGGCACGGGGGTGGGTAAAAGCACCCTGATCAATGCCCTGTTGGGGCGGAATTTGCTGCCGACTGGGGCGGTAACGGCCGTTACCGGCACCATCGTCTACATCGAACAAGCCCCCGAAGGCCAGGCCGAATCCCTCATCCTCACCTACTGGAGCAAAGAGGAATTCGCCGACCGCGTCCGCCGTCTCTGCCAGTTGGCTGAGATTGACAGCTTCGACATCACCAACGGCGGCGAGCGCGACCAGGCCCGCGAGACCATCAAAAACGTCGTCGAAGCCGGCCGCGACAACGCCAAAACCGAGCGCGACGAATACCTCGACATCCTGGTAGACTGCCTTGATTCCTACGAACACAACCAGGAACTCTACAAAAACGGCGGAACCCCCGCCCCCATGAGCCTGCCCCTGGAAGATGAAAACGCCCTGCGCCACCTGCGCGAAGACGGCTTCAAAGGCAGCCCCCAGCGGCAAATCCGTCTGGTCAAATCGGCCACCTTCAAAATTCAGCCAAAGGCGGGCGTGCCCAACCTGCTGATGAACGGCTACCTGCGCATCGTGGACGTGCCCGGCCTGGGCGCGGGCATGAAGCTGCACGAAGCGATCACCCTGGAAGAGATGAAGCGCGAAGACGCCATGATCGTCCTGGTGACAGACGCCGGCCGCCAGCGCGTGGACGAGATGAAATCCCTCTCGGCCGTCAACTGGATCAAAGAAAACCGCCTCTTCGGCCTCAGCGGAGCCGACCTGGACGAAGCCGCCTCGAAAATCTTCCTGGCGGTCAACGGCGGCAACATCCGGCAAGCCTTCGACCGGCTCAACTCCGGCCTGCCCCAGGCAGAACTGGAAGTGAAGGAAGTGACGCGCTACATCGCCCCCAACTATTGGGAGAAATACCGCGACCGGGGCCACAACCGCCCCTACTTCCTGGTGATGGCCCCGCCCGCCCTCTACGTGCAGGACCCAGACCACGCGCCGCATGAATTCGCCAGCGAGACAGAGCGCATCCTCAAGGTCTTCAAGGACCAACTCGGCCCGGTCAGCAGCACAGACCCATTGGAGCCGGACACTAAAGAGGCGCTGCTCAAACTAAGCGAGGTCAGCCTGCTGCGCGAGCGATTGGTGGACTTCATCAAAACAGAAAGGGTGCGCGGCCAACTGCGCGAAGCGGCCACCCGCATCCGCAACGCCCTGCAAGCGCTGCGCTTCTACTACGAAAAACAGTTGGCGGCGCGTGGCGTGCAGCCCCCCTTCGCCAACAGTTGGGAACAATTGCAGGAGCGCCGCTTTGAGAATGTGCTGCTGCGCCAGCAAAAAGAGCTGCCCCGCGCCTTCCACAACGCCCTGCTGGAACTGAGTATGCGGACCAACAGCGACGCCCGTTTCCGCAACCTGCTACGCCCCACTCTGGAAGGGGTGAAGGGCATGGTCAGCGATTCGGTGCGGCGCGAGGTGGAGACGCTGCTGGAAAGCTACGGCACAGAGTATTGGGACGACCGCGACGTGACCTACGACAACCTGATCTGGGGCACGAGCGGCATCGAAATCCCGATCAAGCGCATCCTCTATCAAGTGGAATTGATCATGCAGGATTCCGTCTCCAAGTTCATGCCGGAAGTGGCCGACGTGATGGGGGCGGAGTTGCAGCGCACGCTGGAAGCGCATGAGATTTACAGCCGCCTGGAGCGGGCGAGCTACGGCCAGCTATACACCTTCAACCTGCCGGGCGCGTCCGAAGGGCTGCATCTCAATGAGGCATACGATACGGTGATCGGCCAGGTGGGGGCGAATTTCCGCCACATCTGCCGCCAGGCGACGATGTATGAGCTGATGAAGCCGACGCGCTCTGTCCACGACCGGCTGGATCAGGGGGAACGGGAATTGGCCCTACCGACCAATGAGCGGCTGCTGGATGTGGCCCTGCTCGGTCCGGAGGCAGTGCGGCGCGAATTGGCCGCCAGCCAGCCGGCCGCCCCGGCCGGAAACAATGAAACGGCCGTTTCCCCCGAACCCGTCGAAGAGGAATTCTCGATCAACATCCTCGACGAGCCGTTGGCCCAGCCGGACTTCGACATCAGCTTTGTGGGGGATGGGATGGCGGCGGAGAAAACGGCCGTTGCCCCCACCGCCGAACTGGAAACAAGCTACGCCGACATGCTGGACAACGTAGCCGTCAAGGTGAACCGCATCTTTGCCGCCATCATCGAAGACCTGTTCAGCGATGGCGAATTGCTGCCGCGCCTGCGCCGCCTCTTCTGGCTGGAAGCGACCAAAGCGGAGCGCGACTTCAACAACCAACTGGTCAAGCCGATGCTGAAACAGCACGACCGCAACCTCTCCAACCCGGAACTGCGCGCCGCCATGGAAATAGACCTGGAATCGGTCTCCGACCTGGAAGAGCTGATGCGCGTCTGGGAAGGGCTGCACAAGCTGGAAACCAGCCTGGCCATCTAACCGCCACCCCATGTAGGGGCGACCCTTGTGGTCGCCCCTGACTGGGCAGGCGTAGGAATTGGGCAGGCACAAGAATTGGGCGGGCACAAGGCCCGCCCCTACGTGTAGGAGCCGCGACGATGAGTGATAGTGACGTAGTGGGCAGCGTGTTTGCCCTCTTCTTGATGATGTGTATTGCCCTGCCGATGACGATCCTGGTTATCTGGAGCATCATCTGGGCGTACAACGACGCCAACAAGCGGGGTAAATCGGGCTGTTTGGTGGCTCTGCTGGTCTTTTTTGTTACCTGGCCCGCCGGCTTGATCATCTGGCTCATCTTCCGCCCAGAGCAAAAAGAGCCGCCGAAATACAGCGGCTGAGATTGGGATTGGAGATTGGTTTAATCTCCAATCCCCAATCTCCATCCCCCCTGTAAGTTGCTGAATCTGCGTTCTTGAAGGAGTGTGTAATGGATAGCCTGGGCATCAATTTGCCTTATCTGACTGTGATGATTTGCCTTCTCTTGCCAATGTTGGTCATCTACATTGGCAGCATTGTGTGGGCTTACAACGATGCGGAGAAACGAGGCAAATCCGGCCTGTTGGTGGCCTTGCTTGTCTTGCTGGCGACGTGGCCGGTTGGATTGATCATCTGGCTCGTCATTCGCCCGACCGAAAAGAATCCACCGCGCTACGCTGGCTAACTTCTTTGTGATACACCACCCAGCGTCATTCTGAGCGAAACGAAGAATCCCGTTCCCATTGGCCTGAGCGGGGTTCTTCGGCGCATTGCCCCTCAGAATGACTTGATTCTATTGAGGAACTGTTATGGAAAAAGCGGCCACAAAATTGATACAAACGATTGAAGATGCGCGGTTGGGGCTGTTTGCCGAGGCGCTGCGCGATTGGTTGTTGGCGGATGAAGGGGAAACGGCCGTTTTCAGCGAATCCCGCGCCAAAGCGTTACTCCGCGCCACCGACGCGGTAGACGACGCCACCCTCAACGACTTCGCCCGGCTGGTGGAACAGCCAACGGCCGTTCGCCTGGCCCTCCACGACTTGCTGCAAAGCAGCCTCCTGGCCGACAACGACGAGGTGGCGCTTGTAGCCCGCTCCGCACTCCGCACTCCGCACTCCCCACTTCCCTGGCTCTCCCTCGCCCTGGCCGCCTTCGCCTGGAAGAGCCAATATCCCCTGGCCCAACTGGACCCGGCCGAGCCGCCGGAGCCATACAGCCCGGCGGGGCAGGTGGTGCAGCGGGCGGCCCATTTCCTGCGCCAACAGGTGCAGCGCAGCGCCACCGAGCGGGACAAACTGGCCCGCAAGCTGGCCTACACGACCGGGGAAGGAGACGCGCCCTCGCTGGATTCGTTGCCCCCGGCAGCGGAAATCCCGCCGCTGCCGCCTTATTACCGGCCGCCCATTCCGGTGAATTACCCGGAAGTGGCCCGCGAGACGGTGCGGATTGCGGGGGATGAAGGGAGTGGGGAAACGGCCGTTTCCCGCAACGCCCCCCTCTCCATCACCGAAGATGATTTGGAGCCAGAAGCACTGCCCAACAACATCACCCGGATGCCCACCATTCGCATTACGGAGGAGCAAGTGCGCGGCCGGCCGGCCGGGGGGCGGGTGGTCACGCCGCCGCCGGACAGCGGGGCCAACTTCTCCGACAATGTGCGCCGCACGTTTGGCCGCAAGGAACCGATGGCCAGCACCCGCCTGCGCGTGGTGGTACAGGAATATCCGGACGGCCCTGGGCTGTATGGGCTGCAAGTGCGCGTCTCCTGCCAGGGCATCAAGAGCTTCGTCGCCGGGACGACCAACCGCGACGGCAAATTCCTCTGCGAGCTGCCCGTCCGCGTCCACTCCGGCCTGACCTATGACGTGGACGTAACCTGGCCGCGTGAAATGGCAAACGAAGTCGAGCGCAAATCAATTACCTTAAATGCGGACCGCACCGAGTTTGTCTTACCCTTCTATCGCTCGTTATCACCCGAAGGAACGGACTGATCTGTAGGGGCAACCCTTGTGGTTGCCCTAAATCATTGGGCAACCACAAGGGTTGCCCCTACGTGAGACATGGTGGAGCGATTGCGGTTGACAGAGGAAGATTTAGGGGCCATGCGCCCGGCCGTTTCCGCTGGCCTGGTGCGGATCACTTTAGAAGATTTAACGGCCGTTCCCCCCCAACCCGCCACCACCCCCGACCTGGACCGGTTGGAGACGTTGATGTTCACCCTGGTCAACACGGCCCGCTGGGAAAACGGCCGTCGCTGGCTGCCGAACAATCAACTGAAATGGCATCCAGGGCTGGCGGCGGTGGCGCGGGGCCATTCGGCCGACATGCTCAAGCGGCAGTACGTCGCCCACACCTCGCCCGAAGGGGTAGATGCGGCCGGGCGGATCACCCGCTATGGTCTCAGCTATCTGGCCTGCGGCGAGAACATTGGCGTGTTTTATGGGGCGGCGAGTGGAGAGGAAACGGCCGTTTACGAAATCCATCACAAATTCATGCGCCAGCCAGCGGCCGCCCGCAGCCACCGGGGCAACCTGCTCAACCCCCTCTGGACCCACGTCGGCATCGGCATCGCCTACGCCCCCAGCGGGGCCTTGCTGGCGACGCAAAATTTTATAGCGACAATCAGTTGATAGTTGATAGTTGGGGGTTGATAGAGGTTCCACTACCAACTATCAACTCCCAACTCCCAACTTCCCAAAGGACATTATGAGCGAACCAGAAACCATCGTCATCACCGACCCCGACGCCGACCGCTACCACACCTTCAGCTACATCAGTTGGTGGCAGCAGGAGGTGGTGCGCAATGCCCGCGTGCTGGTCATCGGCGCGGGGGCGTTGGGCAACGAAGTGCTGAAAAATCTGGCCCTGATGGGCATCGGCAACGTCATGATCGCCGATTTCGACACGATTGAGGACAGCAACCTCAGCCGGTCGGTGCTGTTCCGGGCGTCGGATAACGGCCGTCGCAAAGTAGACGCCGCCGCCGCAGGCGTCAAAGCCATCAACCCCGATGTCAACGTCCTGGCCTGGCACGGCGACATCAACTACGAGTTGGGCCTGGGCGTCTTCCGCCACGTGGACGTGGTGATCGGCTGCCTGGACAACCGCGAAGCGCGGCTTTCCATCAACCGGATGAGCTGGGCCATCGGCAAGCCCTGGGTGGATGGGGCCAT
>CAYONK010000192.1:0-7946 GCA_964405285.1 uncultured Ardenticatenaceae bacterium | reverse complement strand
GTATCTATACAGGTGTAAGATCAGGTATGAGGACATCACCATTAAACAGAGTCCCCAATGCCTCCCACACACTGAGACCTTGTTTCCGAATGGTTGAGATGTAGCTGCGCAGCCGACAGAATTGCTCAGCGCCTTCCCAGCTGCGAAAGCAACCCGAGATTTTCTGCTGAACCTTCATCATTCTGATGTCCCGTTCAGCCAGGTTGTTGTCAAATGGCACCTTAAAATCATGGACAAAACGCAGAATAGCTGCTTTGTGTTGGTCAAAGCGTTCCACCAGATTGCGCGCCTTGGTCTTTTTAGGCCGCCCGCGCTTACCAGGTGGCGGTTGGGCCTCCGGCGGGGGATTTTCCTCCAACCCCAACCAGACAATTGCGTCGTATAGCTGGTGGATACGCGCCAAGTCATCGGCCGGTAGTTCGGTTTCTCCCGACTGACGGGCGGTGGCGACCCGTTCTTTGGCAGTTAACAGGCAAGCAATCATTAGCATGGCCCATGACTGTTGGTCGTTCTCGACAACGGCTGTCAGGTCGCGCAGGTGGTGGGCGTTGCAGAGGGCATGAAGCAGCAGTTGGTACTTGAAGTAAGTCGCCCAGGCATCATGCACCAGCGTCCCCTTGAATTCGGGCAGAATGCCAATCGCGTCGGTAGCTTGCTGTCCGCGTTTGGTATGGGGTTCGTAGTAGGTCATCTCGTCGGTGCTGACGGTGTGCAGCCAGCAGCGCTGCCCATTGACATAGAAACCGGTCTCATCGGCGTGCGCCACTTCGGCTTGGATGATCGCTTCTTTGATTACCTGGAGCGCGGGTTCCACTGTTTCGGTGGCGGTGGTCACAAAGTTCTGTAAGGTGCCCGGTGAGATAGGCAGTTCAAACAGGTCAGCCAACAGTTGTCGTTCCCGTTCATAGGGAATGAATTGTTCTGTGCGCAGATAAACAGCCAGTTGTTTGACTTGTGGACCATACTGCACCGGATTCGTCACATCAGCCGGGAATTCAGCCGTTGTGGCCGCCCCGCAACAGGGGCACAGAACCGTTTCGACCTGATGTTCAATCGTCACGAAGCGCAAGGGAGGCAAGTCTAGAACCTGACGTTTGGCAATGTCGCTGGCGGTAATATCGGCAGCCAACGGAGACTGACACTGTTCACAGTGGGTCGGGCGATGTGTTTCAATCACATTGGGTTCAGGGTTGAAGGCCAACGTGTGCCCTTCATGGCCTTCTTGTCCCCCTGCTTTGCGCTCTGTTTTGGGGCGTAGGCTTTTGGGTTTCTGACGGCTCTTATCGCGGCTGGAAGGCCAATTGGAGTTTTGGCTGTTTTGTCCGAGTTGCTCGCGCAGGTGCTTGATTGTTTGTTCGGCAGCGGCTAACCGTTCCGTGACTTGTTTGAGCAAATCACGGAGTTCTTGATTCTCCTGCCTGAGTCGTTCAATTTCACGCTGCAACTCATCCATGATGACCATTTATACCACAGGTTTTACACCTGAATAGATACAAAGAATGTAAGGTCACGGGCCGGTGATGCCCCTCTAAAAATCTGAGGAAGATACGTTTTGGTAGATTGCCAGCGTATTCCGCGCTGCCTTCTCCCAGGAGAATTGGGCTGCCTGTGAGAGTGCGGCCTGCTCTAGCTGCTGACGTAAAGCCGTGTTATCGAGCAATGTTTGCAGGCCGTTGGCGATGGACGCCACGTCCGTTGGGTCTACCAGAATAGCCGCGTCTCCCACGACCTCTGGCAAGGAAGAAACGTTGGAAGTGAGAACGGCCGTTCCGCACGCCATCGCCTCCAAAGCCGGCAGCCCAAACCCTTCATACAATGACGGGTAGGCCAGGAAGAGCGCCCCATTGTACAGTGTGGGCAAATCCACATCCGCCACCCGGCCGATAAACTTCACCTGCTCCTTCAGCCCCAACCGCTCGATCTTGTCGAAGACCTCGCGGAAGAACCAGCCGGTGGAACCGGCCAGGACGAGGGGGGGAGTGGATAACGGCCGTTTCTCCCACACCGCCCCATACGCCTGCACCAACCGGACCAGATTCTTGCGCGGCTCCACCGTGCCTACGTGCAATAGATAGTCACCCGGTTCCAACCCATACCGCGCCAGGCCCGCCCGTACCACTTCCGGCGGCAGCGGGCGAAGCATCGGGTCCGCCCCTTCATACACCACCTGAACCCGCGCCGGGTCCAGGCCCAACAGGCGCACCGCGTCCCGTTTTGTGCTTTCCGAGACCGCAATAACTGCATCCGCCTCCTCACGCGCAAAGCGGAACTTCTCCTCCTGCAAGGCGATAGTTTCCGCCGTGTGATGTTCCGGGAAAAGGCGTGTCGTCATGTCGTGGATCGTCGTCACCGTTTTCACCCCCGGCGGGGCGAAGTTCAACACATCGGAGGTATGGAACACGTCCATCCCTTGCAACTGCTGCGTCAGCCTATCCGCCATCACCCGCCGCGCCAGATGACCATAAGGAGCTAACAAGACAGAATCCACCCATCGCGCCGCCGATTCCAACCCCGGCTTCTGCAAAAACCACAAGCGAGCCAACTTCCGGTGGCGCAGACCGGTTACCTGATGGGCAGTGGCGTGGGGCGCGGTCAGGGCCGCCACTTCCGGCCGTTCCAGCCAGCCGCCATGAATCGGGTAATAGTCCACCAGATGAAACTCGTGTTCCGGCGGCGCTAATTGCAGCAGCGCCCGCAGCAAATTGTAGCGGTAATAGAACACCCCGGCCTGGGCGACGTACAACTCAGTGATGTCAAAGCCGATTTTCATATGATTGCTACGCAGCGGATGATTGGCTGATTTCCAAGAGCCGCGCCTTGATCTTTTCCGCTGCGTGCCGCCACGTCCAGCCCCCCAGGACCTTTTGCGAAGCCAGGTTCCCTTTGGCCGCCGCTTCGTCCCGATTTTCGTAGACGTGGCGCAACAGATGGACCAGATGCGCCTCGTCCGGTTCCGGCCAGCGGAACCCATCGTAATAGGGGCATTTGGCTACCGCCGGGATCATCTTTTGCAATTCTAGCGGATAGGCCACGTCTTCGGTCATGAAGTCGGTGTGGGCGCTCCAATTGGTAGCGATGACTGGAAGGCCGCAGGCCATCGCCTCGATAATCGGCATCCCCCAGCCTTCGCCGCGCGTCGCCGTCACAAAGCAATCGGCCGAACGGTAGAGGCTGCCCATCTGGTGGGTGGGCAATTCCTGATTGTACAAAATCGCCACTGGCGGACCGTCGGCTGGCAGGCCGAGGGCATTGATCGCTTGCTGCACGTTGACGCCGGGGTCGGTGTTGATGATTTTTAGCAGCAGCAGCACCTCATCCTGACGGCTAAACGCTTGGTGGTAGGCGCGCAGCAGCGTTTCCGGCGCTTTGCGCTCGCCCCATTCAAAGACCGAGAGGAAGGTGTAGCGTTGGCTAGGGCGATAGGGGCGAATATTTGGGTTGTAGAAGTCGGGGTTGACGCCCAAAGGCATGACGTAAACAGGCGCTTGCAGCCCGCTGTCGAGAAAGGTTTGCCGGTTGAAGGTGGAGGGAACCCAGACCTCATCCAGGGCGTTGGCCTGGCGGATCCAATCTTCCGGGATGCCGTCTACCTCTAACATGGTGTAGCCAATGCGGTATTTGCCGCCGTTTTTGTGGAAGAGGTCGCCGGAGGCGTAGAGAACCTGGGGCAGGTTGGGGTCTTTGGGACGCTGGCGCATGGCGGCCAGGCGATGGTCGTCGCGCTGGGTGTCCATCCAGTCGGTGCCGTAAATGTAGGCCAAGCGCACGTCTACCCCCAGGCCGTCCAGTTGCAGCAGCATCTCGCGCGCGGAGACGGCGTAGCCGGAGGGCGCGCCGACTTGTGATTGCCAGAAAACGGCCGTTTCATATTTTGCCATCAGTTTACGCTCCCACTGTTTACGAAACGTCTTCTGCGACGTTTGGAACAGTTTGTTGTGGCTCACCCGGTTGACGGTGGTTGAAGTATTTTCGTAGTGAACAATGGTCACGTTCCCGGCGCAAAGGGTGCGGAAACCCGCCTCTGCCGCCTGAAAACAGTAATCGGTATCCTCAAAATAGGAGAAAAACGCCTCGTTCAGCGGGCCGATTCTATTCAGGACGGCCCGCTTGATGTAAAAACAGGCCCCGGTGACGGCCGGTACTTCCCGATCCAGGCCGTATTGCCCCACGTCTTTCTCCAGGCTGCCGATTTGCTGCCCCCAGAAGGAATCGAGCGGCATGTAGGCCCCGGCGTGGAGAAAACGGCCGTCGGGCAGCACCATCCTACACCCGACAATGCCCACATCGGGGGCGCTGTAGGCCACCCGCTGCATCTCCGCCAGCCAACCATCTTGCTCGATCACCGTGTCGTTGTTCAGTAGCAAAATGTCGGAATCAGCGGGGGCAGCCTTGATGCCCACGTTGTTCCCCTTCACAAAGCCCAGGTTCTTGCCGTTTTCGATCAGGGTGATCCAGTCCAGCCCGCGCAGATAGGGCAGCGTGCCGTCGCTGCTACCGTTGTCAATCACCAACAGCCGCGTCCGCTCGTCAAAGAGGGTATGGCGGCGTAGCGATTCCAGGCACGCCCTGGTGTACTCCACCCCATTCCAGGTAAGAATCAGGATCGTCACCTTTGGGGTTAGCGCGGCGCTCAACGTTCCTCGTTCCCCGTTATCCGTTCCCCGTTACCCGTTGCCCGTTGTCCGCTGTCTATCTCGACCAGACGCTTTTCCAATTCGGCGATACGCGCCGATTGTTCTTGAATCTTGCGCAGCATCTCCTCGTGGCTTTGCGCCAGCCCGTCCACCGTCAGCGCCGTGTTGCGCTGGAAGCCGCGAATCTGCTCCACCAGCGGCTCCGTGTACCACCAGGTCAGCTTCCGCACCAGATGTTGGAAGCGGATGATCCACGGGCCTAAGCCTGGCCGGGTGGATTGGATGATGGCCCAACTGTTCAGATTCCACTGCCCTTTCAAACGGCTGGCGCTCTGGCTCAGTTTGCCTGCGTCGCCCAGCATAATGGAAAGGTCAAGCGGCGGCGTCTCGCCGCCTTCCCATTGGCGCAGCGCGTCGGCCACGTTGCCCAACAAGATTTCCACGTCTTGCGAATCGGAACTCACGCTAAAGATGTTCAAACATTCCTCCGACAAAACTGGTTGATTGACAAATCTCAGATTTTTACCGCTCCCCCGACGAATTTCAGAGGGTGTCCGGCCGCTTACCAGCGGCCACAAAAGATAGCATACTTGCGGCGGATGGGCTAACGCCGGCAGCGCGGGCCGCTTGACATGCCCAAATCAGGGGACTATAATCTTGGGCGTTGCGAGTGTAGTTCAGTGGTAGAACGTTAGCTTCCCAAGCTAAATGTCACGAGTTCGAATCTCGTCACTCGCTCTGTTTGGTTGTAAAGGTTCGATTAGGGGCCGCCGCTGGTTTGTGAGACTGGGCGGCGGCCCCGCTTTTTTTACTCTGATATGCCTGAAAAGACAGACCTGAGCGGATTTGATGAGTTGCTGGAGCGTGTCGGGAAGCTGGACGGCGCAAGCGGCGTCACCCTGTCAACCCTGCTCACCCCCGACTTTCTGAAGCTCCATACAAAATTCGAGACGGCCGAACAGTTCTTTGACGCTATCGGCGTTGGCCCTGATGACCTGGAACGGGTCAAGGTCGGGGAGTTCGACGCTCGTATCGCCGCTCAAAGCAGCTTCGATGGCTGGCGCAGTATGCTCCTGGCCGCCACCGCTGGCTATTATGCGCGCCAACTCGGACTTGAATAGCTTCCAGGATTCCGGCTCTATACTGACCATGTACACGATTTTTGATATGTCCAGCATGGCAACCTTCTCGTTAAGTTTCGCCACCGGTTCTATCCTGGAGATTGTTGATGATCCTGCGGCGGCACTGGACGCGGCAATGGCCGCCCCGGAGAGTGAAGAGACGCCTTGACCGTTTGCTCTAACGCGCAAACCTTCATGTAGTCTGGGATGTCGGGGTTACGCGCTATCTCTACCGCAAGCCCGATAACCCACCTGGCGTCCCAAAGTGGGAAACTAAGTTTGTTTTGGCTCATGACCAGTCCTTTAATAGACGCCTGGCTGACAGCGCTCGACGGGCGGATCGGCCGGCACAATCCGCGACCCCAGTACCAGCCGGAGGTAGTCCGGCCACTGGAAGAGCGTCTTGAAATCCTCGTGGGTCAGCGTGACCGAGGTAACGCGGAGGCCGATAAGCGTCTCTCCGACCTGCGCCTCGATTTCCTGGCCGTCTATGAGCGTTAGTTTCATCGTCAAATCCTTACTAAGTTGTTAAACGGCCGTTCCTGGCCGACCGGTAACATAAAAAAGTAGAGAGCTATGGATAAACACGTATTACCCGAAACGGCAGATATAAGAGTGGCTTTGGTAGCGGCGGCAATGCATATCGTTGATTTTGCAACCGACAATCATGAATCGAGAACGCTAGATGATACGATTGCTAGATTCGCTAAAGCCTACGCTGCTGTCGTTGAGACTATTAATGCCAATCCGGTCAATTCTTCAACGGTGGAACCGGTCGAGGCGGGTAGTACAGAGAGGCTTTAACAGCGCACTCTAGCGCAGCGGGCTTTAGGCTTTCGGGGATTCCGTCATTGCTGGCAATCTCCTCGGCCAACTTGATAACCCAATTATGCGGTCTAAGAAGTATGCTGTTCACCTCTGGTTTTTGGTCGTTCATTTTTACCTTACTAAAAAGTCCTTTAATAGACACCCGGTTCAGGGCGGTTTAGTACCCGATATGAATGACCGTTACCAGCTCTTTCCAGCGCTCCAAGAAAACGGCCGTTAAGCTCGGCCGCCTCTGGGCTTTCACCTTTACCGGGAAGTGCTTTGGCCGGTAAGTGGAAATGGATGGCCGCGTTTTCCGGTGGCCGACAAAGCGCATGACGACCAATTTGCGGGATTTCATCCCCCTCTTCCAGGTAAATGTGGAAGTTGGTAACCGGGATAATACGTGGTTTTTTTTGTAAGTCTGACATTCTAAATCCTTATTAAGGTGCTAACGGCCGTTCCTGGCCGATACATAAACCCCCGCTGAACTTTGGCGAGTATGACGGGGGTTAGACTTCTAGCGAGGTCAAACAGGCGGCTCACCCCTTGCGGGTGGGCCGTTTTGTTCTCCTACTGAACCGCGTCTGGTACAAAATCAAAAACGTCGCCCATTCGCAATTGGGCCGCTTCCTCTGGGCTGTATCCCATGCCATCCACAAGAATTGTATAAAGCACACCGCCATCAAAGGCAGCCACGTCGCTTGGGGTGTTCAGGTACTTCAGTACAGTAGGGTAGCTGATCCGGCCTTGCTGCGAAAGTCGGTGCTTATTCATTTTCAGATTTCCATCTGACCAGAAGCGGTCGTTCAGTCGAACAGTTCCGCTTGACATTACATCTTGCATGAAGCCTCCTTTGATTTCAGCTAGTATAAACGCCTTTCCCGCCTGTGTCAATACCTGTTTATATGAGATTGTTGACAATGTATCAATGTTCGTTTATAATCATCAGTATAGTTTAGTTTGTTTATAGTTGACTGGTAACAAAAACGGCCGCCCGACTCCCAACCAGTCGGACGGCCACCAAAGGAGGCGAAGCTCCTCATGCAAGTAAAGATTGTAGCACAGATGGACGAGTTTGACGTAACTGAACCGGAAATTGCCCCGGAATTGCCCGCCAACGCATTGCCCACCAACGTCCTGCGGGTTGTTTACCGGCCCATCGGCAAGGGCCACCCGGAACAGTGGATGGCCGTCTTCGCCGATGAGGTGAAGGTAGCCATCACCCGCGACAGCGCCCGACGGGTGATCCGCATGGCCAGAGACCTCGGCCTGTACGACGGCCTGCTGCGCCACCCCTGGGTGGTGCGGATGCCCGAAGACGGCGGCCGGGCCTGGTGGGCGTATCGGTTGAAGCCCAACGAGTTTGGGCGGTTCCTGGTGG
>CAYONK010000191.1:0-7966 GCA_964405285.1 uncultured Ardenticatenaceae bacterium | reverse complement strand
AAGGGGTATTCGCCGGGGAAATTGAGTTTGTCGTTGTAATCGGGGTCGGGGGGGGGGGGGCCGTAAACCCGGTCTACGGGAATGTCGGAACTGGTGCTGAATTGGGGGCGGCGTTCGGGGAATCGTTTCAGGCCGGGGAGGACGCTTGTCTCTTCCCATTGGCGTTTGCGCTCGTCAAATGATTGGCTCATCGGCTATTTTCCGGAGACCTGACAGGTCGGGAAGACCTGTCAGGTCTATTAGACATTACAGCATGTCGGCGATGATGTCGCGCTCTTCGCGCAGTTCTTGCAGGGTGGCGGCGATCTTGCCTTTGGCGAAGTCGCTCCAGCCGAGGCCCTGGACGATGGACCAGCCACCTTGCCCGTCGCTCTGCACCGGGAAGGAGAAGATGAGGCCCTCGTCTATGCCGTAGCTGCCATCGGAGCGGATGGCGGCGGAGAACCAGTGGCCTTCGGGCGTTTTTTGCTCGAAGCTCATTACGTGGTCGAGGGCGGCGTTGGCGGCGGAGAGGGCCGAGGATTTGCCGCGGGCGGCGATGATGGCCGCGCCGCGCTTCTGCACGGTCTCGATGAATTCGCCGCGCAGCCAGTCGTAGTGGGTGATGACTTCCATGGCCGGACGGCCGTTAATCTTCGCATTCTCGGCGTCCGGATACTGGGTGGCGCTGTGGTTGCCCCAAATCGTCACGTTGCTCACCTCGGTGACGGGCACGCCCGCTTTGGCCGCCAGTTGGGCGTAGGCCCGGTTCTCATCCAGACGAGTGAGGGCGCCGAAGCGTTCGGCCGGCACATCTTTGGCGTTGTTCATGGCGATCAGGCAGTTGGTGTTGGCCGGGTTGCCCACCACGACAATGCGCACGTCAGAGGCTGCTCGCGCCAAAGCTCTGCCCTGGCCGATGAAGATGGGGCCGTTCTCGCGCAGCAGGTCGCCCCGCTCCATCCCCGCGCCGCGCGGCTTGGAGCCGACAAGCATGGCCCAGTTGATGCCGTCGAAAGCGACGTTGGGATCATCGGTGACGACGACGTTCTCCAGCAAAGGGAAGGCGCAGTCATCCAACTCCATCACCACGCCTTCCAGCGCGGGTAAGACCGGGGTGACTTCCAGCAAATGTAGGGCGATTTTTGTGTCGGGACCGAACACCTCGCCGGAGGCAAGGCGGGGTAAGAGGGAATAGCCGATCTGGCCGGCAGCGCCGGTGACCGCAACTTTAACCAATCGTTTAGACATAGTCTTTCTCCTAATTGTTAATCATTGTGGGGTTTGGACCCGTGCGTGGGAAAAATAGAGCAAAGTTGCTCAGAGGCCGCTACGTAGAGGAAGCAGTGGCCTACTTTCATATTATCACTGAACCGGTAAAAATCGCAACTGAGACCTTGTGGAATCCGGGGTTTTTCAGTATTCCACTTTGTAGCCGCGATTTCATCATTGCGCTTGGCTCCGCCACACGAAAGCGTGAATAGGATTTCGCGGCTACAACAATCACCCCGCCGACTTTTGAAAAAACCTGACGTGGGATCAGAATAGATCTTCCGGCGACATCCAGTTCTTGATCCAGTCTTCGGCGTCCGGAAAGTTGCTGTTCGTGGCTGATTGGCGCACAGCCTCCAGGTCAACTGGAATGCGGCGTAAGTCAATGTTAATAATGCCATCTACCACCTGGACGATGGCATATTCTGCCCAGGGTAGGTAGCGAGGCGCGTGGACGAAGAGGGCTTGCTCGAAGGGCATGCCAACGCTGCCAACGTTGACGAGCATAATCCCTTTGTGCTGACGCATCATTTGCATGTGGGTATGGCCGCCAGCCATGACGGTGGCGCGGTACCCTCCCAGGAGTTCGTCTACGTTGGTGGGAGGGGTCATAGCCAGGATGATGTCGGTGTGTGATTTTGGCGAACCATGAAAGCAGAGAAGTTTGTTGATTGGGTCTAGAGGGATTTCGTACAGGGGTTGGAAGGTTTGTAAGAATTGAAAGTCTTCTTCTTTGAGTTGTTTGGTACACCAGGCGACCGATTCGGCGAACCAGGGGGCGTCCATATAATCGCGAAGAATACTTGGGTCTAGCAGGTAATGATCGTGGTTGCCTAAGATGCAAGGGCAGTTGAGATCTTTGATGCGCTGCAACACTTCGCGAGGTTTGGGGCCGAGTGTAGCCACATCGCCCAGGCAAACGATTTGATCTACTTTCTCTCGCGCAATATCAGCTAGAACGGTATCAAGGGCAACGAGGTTGCCATGAATGTCTGAGATAAGGGCTACGCGCATAAGATACTCTCTCCGGTAAACGTTTGGACGAAATGTAGAGAAATCGTAACTATACAGCCTCTCAAGACCTGACTGGTTTTTTAACGAGATGTTTGGCAAATCCGCAGTCTGGTGGAAACCTGCCAGGTCTGTATAGTTACGAGAAGTCAATCAGTTCTCGTTTGTGATGGGCGCCTGGTTTGACCGCTGGCGCAGGACTTCGTAAAGAAGCAGGGCGGTGGCGACAGAAAGGTTCAGGCTATCTATCGAACCTCGCATTGGGATGACGACTTGCTGGTCGGCGGCTTTTAGCCAGAGAGGGCTGAGTCCTCTGGCTTCGCTGCCCATGACAATGATGGTTGGCCCGCTCATGTTGGCGGCCGGATATGGCCGGGTGGCCTGGGGCGTGGCGGCGACGATCTGGATGTGGTGTTGTTTGAGCCAGGCAAGTAAACGGCCGTTTTCCACTTCCACCACCGGTACTGTAAAGAGCGCCCCCAGGCTGGCCCGCACGACGTTGGGGTTGTGGATGTCTGTGCCGACAGCGCCTGCCTCGCCACAGACGATCAGGCCATCTACCCCGGCTGCGTCGGCGGTGCGCAAGATTGCGCCCAGGTTGCCCGGCTTTTCCACGTCTTCGAGGGCCAGCAGGAAGGGTGGTTGGCCCAATGGCAGCGTGTCCAGGCTGTGGGCCAAGTAGGGCAATACCAGCAGTATGCCGCCGCTTTCACCCCGGTAGGCGATTTTCTGGAAAACGGCCGTTGTCACTTCAAATAGCTCCGTTTTCCCTTCGGCTTCCAGCACCGTCAGCTCCGCCACCACCTGTGCTGCCTCATCAGTGATAATTAGCTCAGGGCAAACATAGGCTTCGGTCGGGACCAATCCCCTGGTCAGCGCCCGCGCCACTTCACGCACACCCTCAACCAGAGTATGCTGCCGTTTATCTCGTTGCCGTCGCTGATTGAGCCGAACAACTTCCTTGATGCGAGGGTTCTGTAAACTGCTTATTTGCGCAGGCACGCTGTTTCACCAGTCCGATAATCGAGTTTGTTTTGCCTTAGAGATTGCTCGATTTAGGCGAGAGCATGATAAAACCAGGCTCTTTTAACCCAATCGTAATCGCTTCTTGGTAGCGCTGGGTGAAAAAATTCATGATCTGCACATAGACAGCGTCGTAAAACGGGGCTAGGTCGCTGCGCCGGTCTTCGTGAATGCGGATCTCCTTGCTTTTAGAGCCTAATTTCACCACAAAATGAGGGCCGATTTTCTTGATGAAAAAGCTCAACAAAAAGGGCATGGGATGTGCGCCACCCGGCTCTTGCACCGTCAACTCCAGGCCAAAATGCCAAAACAACTCCTGGTCCATGCGCATTGCGCCAGAGATTGCGTAAAAGCGATTGTTTGGGTCCAACTCTTCACCCAAAGGGATGTAGGTGATTTCTTGCTCCTGAGGCCACTCGAAGTATTCAACCATCCCATCCACCAGGTCGCGGGCAAAAATCTGGCACTCTCTTTGGTAGTCGAGAAACGTCTTCCTAGACTGGCGATAATTCAGGCTGATCTCGTCGTATTTGCTTCTTTTAGCTGACATATGCCATTCGTCTCCCAAAACGAAGATGTCCGCGTCTTCGTGATGTTTTACCTGAACAACAATCTCCAACACGTGGTTGCGGCACAAAAGTCTGCCGGGAATTGTAGCAGCAGGCGCAGGTATTTCGCAACGTATGGGCGGGCAGGGCGCGCCCGGCCACAAACTTTCTGGCGACAAGGCATTTTCCGAAAACCCGCTAAGTTTCACGCTCCAGGAATAAGTTTAATTCCGCCTCTGTCAATGGGTCGGCCGACTCGGCGGCGTAGTAGCCCGTCTGCCATAAATTGACGCTGACGCCATATTCTTGCTGGATGATCTCTTCTGCGCCATTCTTGAATAAATAGGCGGCCCAGTCGCTATCGCGGTTGTTGGGGCAGGCAACAACCAGGTGGAGTAAGTCGCTTTGCACGTCGGCGTGGCGCAGCTGGCAACCGTTGGCCAGGGCCAATCTTTCCAGGGCGCGGCGTAGGGGGATGTGCAGCGCCGGGGATAGCGGGGCCAGGGTGCGCCAGACGATGACGTAGCTTTTGAGGTCGGATTCCTCGCCAACGGCCGTTTCCCGGCCAAACGTCGCCACCCCGCTTAACGCATCCAGCAAGTAGGCTCGCAATTGCTGCGCCTGTCGCCGCAACTGCGTCAGCGGCATTTCTGGCAAGGCCACCAGGGTGAGCAGGTAACGCTCGTTGAGGTACGTGGCATAAAGCAGCAGCTCTCCGGCGCGCGGCGGCAATTGGAGAAATTGGATGCGTGTCTGGTACGGCTCTTGCAGCCATTCCTGGCCGACGTGCAGGGCGATGTTCGCCACTTCGCTGTCATTGAGCGCCCCCCAATGGGCCAGGACGCGATTGCCATCGGCGAAAATGACCGTTTGCAGCAGTTGACCCAACGGCGCTTGTTGCAACGCCGCGATGAGGATCGCTGTGTCGGGCGCGCCATTTGCTGAACGCGGCTCGGTCAGGCTCTGCGACTCTTCGCTGTGAAACGGTTGGGCATTCACCTCTTTCAGAACGTCCGGCAGGTCAACATCGAGCAGCGATTGGATCAAAACCCCCTGTACCTGGCCTGCATAATGGGCGGGAATCACAAAATCGGCGTCGGGCGTTATCAGAATCAGGCGTAAATCTGGTTGGATGGCACGCAAGGAGCGCACGGTCTGGTCGTCTGGGCCGGCCGGAATGAAGGCCAGATCTTGGCGCTGTTGGGCCAGGTAGAGGCACGCTTCGCGCACGGTTGGGGCCAGAACAACCTTGGTTGGGGCGATTTCCTTCAACGCTTTGGTCAGGCGCAAAGCGAACGGTTTGTCGGATTCCAGAATGAGGACGTTTTGTTTTTCTGTCATAGGTATCTGTTCTTCGACTGCGCGGAATACAAAATTTGTGCCTATAAAGACCTGACAGGTTGCCACCAAACACCTCATTAAAAACCTGGCAGGTCTTGAGAGGCTGTATAGTTACCAAGAGTTTACCCAGAGAATTCTCTACCTTCTCTCTTTCTTTGCGTGTAACAATACTGTCTGATGCGATTCTATCCAGGTTGGCGACGGCGCGCCACTAGAATGGACAGAAAAACGGCCGTTCCCAACCCCCCTATCAGCCACACCCACCACCGAGCAGCCGGGGCCGCCGCCCCCATCTCCGCCACCTCCGCCAGGCCAAAAATTGCCAGCGACAAATCATGGTCGGTGCTTTTGTAGTGCAGGTGGGCCGGGCTGGTATCGTCGCCCAGGCTGTCCGGGTAGTCGGCGTTGACGTGCAGGATGGTCGCCGTCGCCAGCGTCTCCGCCAGGGCGGGCGAGACGAGGATGCCGTCAATCAACTGCGCCGCGCCGCCGAAGTTGTAGCTGTAGCGCTGCTCCAGGGGGATTTGGGCCAGGACGTTGTGGAGACGGCCGTTTTCCGTCATCAACCGCATCGTCGGCGACAGTTCATAATCGTTAAAATCGCCAATCACAATGAGCCGCGCTCCCTCGTCGGCGCTCAATTTCTCTTCAATCAGCCGGTTGATGTGGGCCGCCTGGGCCAGCCGTTCGGCTTCGGTCGCCGCTTCGCCGCCTCGTTTGGACTTGAAGTGGTTGACATAAACGGTCAGTGGTTGCCCATCCAATAACAACTCCACCTGGAGCGGCGGGCGGGAGAAGAGCGGGGATTGATTGGCGGGGCAAACGGCCGTTGCGTCCCGAATCCCGGTGTTCAATTCGGCGCAGCTTTGCCGCAGCGCCACCGACTGCACCTCTGCCCGGCGCGGGTCGCTGAGCAGCGCCAGGTCAATCCCCCGCGCATCGGGGCTTTCCCGATGGCTCACTTCGTAGCGGAAGCCGCACGGCGCTTCGAGCGCCTCGGCCAGATTGAGCAGCAGCGACTCCTTCTCAATCTCTTGCACCGCCAATAAAGTCGGGCAGCCAAGTACCTGGCTGATGGCCGCCGCCAGCTTGGTCTGCTTGAGGCCAATCTCGGCCGGAGCGGGTTTCGGTTCGGCGTCGTCGCCGGTGTCGTCGAGGGCGTCGAAATGGTTTTCCATGTTCAGGCTGGCGATGCTGAATTGGCCCGGTTGGGCGATGGGCGGTGCGGGCGGCGGGGGAAGGGGAACGGCCGTTATCCTTACCTCGCTCGCCGCCTGCTGCACCAGCTTGAATTGGTCGAAATGATAGGTCAGCGGGCCGACCAGCCCATCTACCCGATCGCCCACTTTCACCTGGGGGAAGCCGTCGCAGTTCACGTCGTTGGTGTGCAGGATGG
The DNA here is from genome assembly GCA_964405285.1 of uncultured Ardenticatenaceae bacterium. Classification (GTDB taxonomy): domain Bacteria; phylum Chloroflexota; class Anaerolineae; order Promineifilales; family Promineifilaceae; genus Leptovillus. The sequence goes on along the minus strand of CAYONK010000191.1, from coordinate 1,396 downwards.
GGACGATATGGCCGATGCCCTGGTCGGCGGTCTGGCGGATGGTGCGTAACGGCCGTTCCACCCGGCTCACGGCAAAGCCGCAACCGCTGTAAGTTGGCCCCACCACCTGCACTTCCGCGCCAAAGGCCACCCGCATCCCCTCCAACGCCTCAAAATAGGCCGCCTGCGCCCCGTTGTCGCTCGGCGGATCAATCAGGATGGGGTCTGGCAAGGGCACGCCGCTCATCTCCAAGACGATTTCCAGCCCATCGTCGTCTATCTCCGTCAGGCCGAAAAATTCCGTCACCAGCCCGGTGATCCGCACCTGGTCGCCCAATTCCAGCGCCGGCCGCTGCCGCCCGGTGAAGACCACCATGCCATCCGAGGTGGCCGGATCGCCATCTTCCAACCCCGGCGGGTCTTGGACGAAGAGGGTGTAGTAGGTTGTGCCCTGGGTGTTACGGTCGGCGTAGAAGCCGGTGACGACGCCGCGAAAGGTGACGATTTGATTGACGTAGGGAGAAAATTCGCCGCGCCCTTGAAGCTGGCCGATGGGCGGCAGGTCGTCGCCAGAGGCGTCCGTTGGGGCCAGACATTCGCCATCGAAAGAGAGTTCGCCGGGGGTGGGGCTGGGGCGAGGCAGCCAGTCGGCGGCCGAATCGGTGTCGCAGTCGGCCGGGACGCGCTCGATGCTCTGCCCGGCCAGGACGCCGTTGATCGCCGGTTGGAAGAAGGTGAGGCTGTCGCCGTAGTTGATGGCGTCTATGATCTCGTTTTGGTAGAGCAGTAAGACTTCGTCGCCGTCGTTGGCTAGGGCGATCTCGCCGCCGGACCAGAGGCGGTTGGGGCGCATGTCGGGCACGGCCGGGTCGCTGTCGCGCAGTTCGTAGTCGGGTGGGAAACCGAAGCGGCGTTGGAAGGCAACGGCCGTTTGCGCCACTACTACCGCCTGCCCCGGCCCAATCTGCGCCCCGGCAGGAAAGCGGACCATGCCCTCGCGCCCGCCAATCGTCTCTTCGTCGCCGAGCGAGATGTCAGTGAGGTCAAGAACGGCCGTTCCCAGATTGGCGATCTCAAGCCACTCTTCCTCGCTGTCATTCCCCAGCGTCCGGTAAGAAACCTCCGTAATCCGCAGCGGAATCTCCGCCGCCGCCTGCGCCGCAACCGGAACACCCGATAACAACATGAACAACACCAGGACGAACAATCCCCAACGCGACATGATCCCTCCTTAAATTGCCAATGGTTAATGGTCAATTGTCAATGGCCAACGCTTTCCATCCACCAGCCACCAACAACCAGCAACCAACAACCAGCCACCAGCAACCAGCCACCAATTACTGTATAATTTTGGCTGATACGATTGCAGATGACAAGACCTGAAGGGTTTTTGCAACCCTTCGGGCTTTTGACGAGG
>CAYONK010000190.1:0-7979 GCA_964405285.1 uncultured Ardenticatenaceae bacterium | reverse complement strand
CGTCGAAGCCGACGAAGGTGATGCCCGCGCGCCCGGCCGCTTTCGCCGCCTCAATCGCCCCCAGGATCATCTCGTCGTTGTGGGCGAAGACGCCGTCAATCTCGCCTTCCGCTTGCAGGATGTTCTCAAAAACGCTCAAGCCTTCGGCGCGATTGAAGTTAGCCGTCTGCCGGGCGATCACTTCCACGCCAGGGCAGGATTCGCTGAGGTAGGCGTTGAAGCCTTCGCCGCGATCCCGCGCCGCCGACGTACCGGCGATCCCTTCCAACTCAACGACTTTGCCGCTGCCGCCCAAAGCGTTGCAGAGGAATTCGCCCGCTAAACGGCCGCCCGCCACGTTGTCGGAAGCGATATGGGAGATCACCTCGCCGCCGGCCGCGCCGCGATCAATCGTAAAGACGGGGATACCGGCCGCGTTGGCCTTCTGGATGGAGGGCACAATGGCGTCGGCGTCGGTCGGGTTGATCAGGATGGCGTCCACGCCGCGCTGGATCAGGTCTTCGATGTTGGTCGCTTCCCGCGCCGGGTCGTCCTGGGCGTCGGTGATGATCAGCGTCACGTCCCAGGCGTCGGCTGCCACCTGCGCCCCATCGGCCAGGGTGACGAAGAAGGGGTTGTTCAGGGTGGAGAGGGAGAGGCCAATGGTAAAGCTAGGACCGGCCGCCGCCGCGCCTTCATTAGTCACCAGAGCTAGATTGACCGGGATGAAGTCGGTCACGGTCCCGCCCGCCAGGGAAGCGAGCGCCGTTTCCACACCCAACTGACCCATCACCGCCGGTTGTTGGGCCACCGTCGCCGCCAGGTCACCCGCGTTCACCGCCGCCACCGCGTCGTCTACTGCGTCGAAGCCGACGAAGGTGATGCCCGCGCGCCCGGCCGCTTTCGCCGCCTCAATTGCGCCCAGGATCATCTCGTCGTTGTGGGCGAAGACGCCGTTAATGTCCGCTTCCGCTTGCAGGATGTTCTCGAAAACGCTCAAGCCTTCGGCGCGGTTGAAGTTGGCCGTCTGCCGGGCGACAACCGTCACGCCAGCGCAAGATTCGCTGAGGTAGGCGTTGAAGCCCGCGCCGCGATCCCGCGCCGCCGACGTCCCGGCGATGCCTTCTAATTCGACGACTCTACCGCTGCCGCCCAGGGCGTTGCAGAGGAATTCGCCCGCCAGTCGGCCGCCCGCCACGTTGTCGGAGGCGATGTGGGAGACGACTGTGCCGCCGGCCGCGCCGCGATCAATGGTGAAGACGGGGATGCCAGCCGCGTTGGCCTTCTGAATGGAAGGCACGATGGCGTCGGCGTCGGTCGGGTTGATCAGCAGGGCGCTGACGTTTTGGGCGATCAGATCTTCGATGTTGGTCGCTTCGCGCGCCGGGTCGTCCTGGGCGTCGGCGATGATCAGGGTCGCGCCAGCGGCGTCCGCCGCCGCCTGCGCCCCATCGGCCAGGGTGACGAAGAAGGGGTTGTTCAGGGTAGAGACAGAGAGGCCGAGGGTAACGGCCGTTGTCCCCCCACTATCAGCCGGAGCAGGCGTGTCCGCGCCGCCCCCGCCACAGGCTACCAGCAAAGCCAGCAGCAATACTAACGCCAATACTGTAAATTTTTTCATGATCTTCTCCTCAAAAAGGTTTCTTGTAGGACAAGTTTTCAACTTGTCCCCATTTGGTGTGGGCAAGAAGGATTCTTGCCCTACAACTTAGCGCAATGCGCGATGCAGCAGCAGCGCCACTGCAATCACCACGCCGGAGACAACAGGCTGGTAAAACGATGAGATATTCAACAGATTCAGCCCATTGTTCAGCACGGCGATAATCAAAACACCCAACAATGTGCCGCCCAGTCCGCCCATCCCCCCGGCGAAACTGGTCCCGCCCACCACGACGGCGGCGATGGCGTCGAATTCATAGGCCAGCCCGGCCGTTGGCTGCGCCGAATCGAGGCGGGCGGTGAGGATCAGCCCGGCTAACGCGGCCAACACCCCGGCCAACACGTAGACAAAGGTGGTGTAGGCGTTCACCGAGATACCGGCGAATCGCGCCGCCACCGGATTGTTGCCGATGGCGAAGATGTATTGCCCGGCCGAGGTGCGCATCAACAAGATGTAACACAGGATGAAGGTGACGGCGAAGATGACGATGGGCGTGGGCACGGGGCCGATGCTGCCTGTGCCGATGGCCCGAAATTCGGCGGGCAGGCCGGTGATGGGGCGGCCGCCGGTGTAGACGAGCGCCAGCCCCCGCGCAATGGTCATCATGCCCAGGGTGGCGACGAAGGGGGGCACTTTGGCCCGCGTGATGATCAGGCCGTTGACCAGCCCCAACAGCGCCCCCAGCCCCAATCCGGCCAAAACCGCCAACGGGATGGGCGCGCCGCCTTGCAGCAGGCTGGCCGTTACCACCGCCGAAAGCGCCAAAATCGCCCCCACCGACAGGTCTATCCCGGCGGTGAGGATGACGAAGGTCATGCCGATGGCGATGACGCCGTTGATGGTGGATTGGCGCAGGACGTTGGTCAGGTTGCCCACCGTCAGGAAGCGGTCGGAGAGCAGCGACAGCCCCAGGCAGAGCAGCAGGAAGGAGAGCAGCAGGCCGTAACGCTGCAACCAATCGCGGATGGGGATGCTGCGGGCGGCCGCCGCCTGGCTGGTCATCAGAAGGTGACTCCGGCGCGGAGGATGACGTTGGCGTAGGGGGTGCATTCGCCGGTGCGCACGACGGCGCGGGCGGAGCGGGTCATCTCTTTGAGGGCGTTGTGGCTGACTTCTTGCACGGGGATGTCGCCGAGCAGGTCGAGCAGGGCGGCGTAGAGGTCGGGGCTGACAGTGCGGGTTTCGGCGGCGATAACGGCCGTTTCCACCTCCAACTCCGCCAGCGCCACCTGCACCGTCTCTAAAAAGCCGGGCACGTTGCGCGTCAGGGCCAGGTCAATGCGCTGCGGCTGGCGCGGAATCGGCAGCCCGGCGTCGGCGATCACCAGTTCATCCGAATGCCCCATCCCGGCGATGGCGGCGGAAAGCGGTTGGTTGAGGAGGGTTCCTTTTTTCATAAATAACTCCAGAGAATTGTCAATTGTTGATTGTCAATGGTCAATTGCCAACGGGGGCGACCACACATTGACAATTGACAATTGACAAAGAGAATTGTCAATTGTTAATTGTCAATGGTCAATGGTCAACGGGAGCGTCCTCTCATTGACAATTGACAATTGACCATTAGCTATTGACCATTAGCTATTGACCATTCTTTCACATTCTTCTCTCGTGGGCAGCGAGGGCTGCGCTCCGGCGCGGGTGACGGCGAGGGCGCCAGCCGCATTGCCCCAGGTGATGGCGCTTTCGATGGGCAGGTCGCGGGCAACGGCCGTTGCCAATCCCCCCACAAACGCATCTCCGGCGGCCGTCGTGTCCACCACCTGAGCCACCGGGAAGGCGGGGAAGTGGCGCGTCTCGCTGTCCGTCGCCAGCAGCGCGCCGCGTGACCCCAGGGTGAGAATCACCGTGCCGACGCCCTGGGCGCGAAGCTGCGCCGCCGCTGCCAGCAAATCGGCTTCGTTGTCCACCGGCAGGCCGGTGAGCGTCGCCGTCTCGCTTTCGTTGGGGATGAGGATGTCTACCAGGGCGAGCAGTTCCGGGGGCAGCGGCCGCGCCGGGGCGGGATTGAGGATGACGGTGACGCCCGCGGCGTGGGCCAGTTCGGCCGCCCGCTGCGCCGTCTCCAACGGCGTCTCCAATTGCAGCAGCAGGACACGCGCCGATTGGATGGCCGGGGCGGCCGCTTCTACGTCGGCGGGGGTCAGGCGCATGTTGGCCCCGGAAGCGACGACGATGCTGTTCTGCCCCTGGGCGTCTACGACGATGAGGGCGACGCCGGTGGGGGTAACGGCCGTTTCCCACACACAACTCACGTCCACGCCATCGGCGGCCAACACCTGGCGCAGTTGCGCCCCAAAAGCGTCATCCCCCACGCGGCCAACCATGGCGACTTGCGCCCCTTGCCGCGCGGCGGCCACCGCCTGGTTGGCCCCCTTGCCGCCGGGGAAGGTCTGCAAATCGCCGCCGATCACCGTCTCGCCCGGCGCGGGAATCTTCGCCGCCGCGGTGACTAAATCCATGTTGATGCTGCCGACAACGGTTATACGCATGATTGCTGTGCCTGTTTGGTTTGTTGGTTTGTTGGTTTGTCTCTACCCACTATCTCCAGGTCAGACTGCTGGATTGACGCACCACCAATTCTGTCTCCAGCCGGACGCTGTGGGGTGGGGCGTCTGGGTCGCTCATCCGGGTCAAGAGCATTTCCATGGCCAACCGCCCGATTTCACGCTTGGGTTGGCGGATGGTGGTGAGCGGGGGATTGGTATAGGAGGCCAGGCTGATGTCATCGAAGCCGACAATGGAGAAGTCGTCTGGCACGCGCAGCCCGGCGGCGGTAGCGGCCCGGATAGCCCCCACCGCCATGAGATCGTTGCAGGCAAAAACGGCCGTTGGTCGTTCCTCCAGGCTCAACAATTGTTCCGTCGCCCGGTAGCCACTGGCAAATTGAAAATCGCCCGGAATAACCAGCGCCGCGTCATAGGCCAGGCCATGCGCCGCCAGCGCATCCTTGTAGCCCGTCAGCCGCTCCGCGCTAGGCGACAGGTCCGACCCGGCGGCAATACAACCAATCCGCCGATGCCCCAGAGCGATCAGATGCTCCGTCGCCAGCCGCCCACCCTGATAATGATTCGTCTGCACCATGTCCACCGCAACGCCGGATACTTCCCGGTCAATCACCACCAACGGCACACGCTGCCGCTGTAGCTCATCCACCAATTCCGTGCTAACGCCGGCCGCCACAAACAAAATCCCGGCCACACGCCGCTCTACCAACAAATCCACATAGGCGGCCTGTTTTTGCAAATCGCCATCAGAGTTGCAAAGGATGACGCTGTAATCATGGTGAAAGCTATAGTCTTCAATGGCGCGGGCGATTTCAGCGAAAAAGGGGTTGGCGTTGTCTGGTACAATCATGCCCAGACTGTGCGTTTTCTGGCGGCGGAGGCTGCGCGCCAGAGCGTTAGGGCGATAGTCCAACTGGGCCATCGCCTGTACCACTTGCGCCCGCGCCTCAGCACTCACGCCGCGTGATTTGTTGACGACGTGGGAAACGGTGGAAATGGAGACGCCCGCCAGTTGGGCGACATCGCGCATGGTAGGAATAGCTGCACCTCTTGCCTGTAAAACGATTGCGCAAACGATTTACATAGTATAATGTGAAAATAAGCCGCTGTCAACGCGGCTCAACCGTATGTGATTGAATAGGAACACCCAATTCAACGTGAAGAAGGATCTACAAGAGGCACCATGATTCTGAGCGAGCTTAATTTTTTCTCTGAAGCGCTCGGCGTACGTTCCCGGATGGGCGTTATGCTGCCGCAGCCGCCCCGTGGTGAGATGACGCCGTCTGGCTACCGCACCCTTTATCTGTTGCACGGCCACTCCGACGACCATACTGCCTGGCAGCGCTGGACCTCGATTGAGCGATACGTGGAGGGTTTGAACCTGGCCGTTGTAATGCCGGACGCTCACCTCAGCTTTTATACCGACATGGCGCACGGCGGCCGTTATTGGACTTTTGTCAGTGAAGAGCTGCCAACGCTGGTAAGGGACATCTTCCCGCTTTCGCCCGCCCGCGAGGATAATTTTGTCGCCGGTCTCTCGATGGGTGGTTATGGCGCTTTCAAGCTGGCGCTGGCCCACCCGGAACGCTTCGCTGCCGCTGCCAGCCTATCTGGCGCGCTGGAAATTCGCCATGTGGTGGCCGAAGATGGGCCAGACCGAGATGAGGCATGGTTGGCCGAGATGCGCAATATCTTTGGCGCTAACCTGCGCGAAGTGGCCGACAGCGATCATGATTTGCGCACATTGGCGGGCCGGGCCACCCAATCCGCCACAAAACCGCGCCTGTACCAATGCTGTGGCACAGAAGATTTCCTTTACCAGAATAACCTCAGCTTCCGCGATTATCTGCGCGGTCTGCCCTTCGACCTGACTTACGAAGAAGGGCCTGGCGAGCATACCTGGGCGTATTGGGACCAGATGATCCAGCGGGCGTTGGACTGGATGATGGGGGGATGAACCTACCACGCTTTGTCGGCTAACCTGGCTCTGTAACGACCCTTAGGCGTCTCCCATTTTCCTCGATAGGTTTCAGGCTGTGTGGTTGGTAATGGGTTGCTCAGTGTGATTGCAAACGGCCGTTTACGTTTTCAAAAACCGGTAAAACTCACTCAGAAAGTGCTGCCAGGCGGGTTCGTCAGCCAATAGGACGTGGTTTTTGCTTTCCAAAGGCACAAAATGGGCATTGGGGATGAGCGCCGCCAACAACCGCCCCTCTTCAAAGGGAATACGGCCGTCATCACGGGCGTGCAAAACCAGGGTAGGCGCTGTGACACGGCGGGCCAAATCGGTCACGTTGATCTCGTTGAACCCACTCACAATCCGAGCCGCATTTTCGGGTGAACTGGATACACGTTGCAGTTCGGTAAAGGCCCGAATTTGTTCAGGCGTGCCGTCTGGCATAAAAAGCGCCGCGAAGACCTGGCGAAAAGCCGGGTTTTCCAATCCCCAACCGATTTTGATCAGGTCAACAAGCGTCTTGGCTTCCATGAGCTGCGCTGCGGATGGATTACGGTGTAGTTTGCCACGCGCATAACTGCCATACAAAATAAGGTGGCTCACTCGCTCCGGATGCCGCACGGCGTAAGCGATGGCAATAGCCCCACCCTGTGACATGCCCAACAGGGGAAAACGTTCGACGCCAGTCGCTTCTATTACCGTTTCCAGGTCATTCAGCCAGGCCGCAAAAGACATATCGGCCACGTGCCAATCAGACAGGCCGCAACCACGCTCATCGTAACGAATGAGGCGATGATAGCGAGCCAGACCTTCCAACCAGTGACGCCAGACCGGGGATTGCCAATCAAATTCCAGGTGGCTAAGCCAGTTGGCAACCTTCACCAACGGCGGCCCTTGCCCCACGGTGGCGTAAGCAATGCGCACTGCATCGGCGGAAACGCAGAATTTGATTTCTTGCGGAAGCTCTTCTCTGCCCAGATGAGGGGCAGCCGCGGGCGGCATCGCGGATGGCGTCTGGGGGACTGGCATGTCTCCTTGTGACAGACGTTGAAATAGTGCCTGGGTTTTTGTTGAGGGCGAAACGTCTAACATTTCATGGAGCGCTTTGACACAGCGACGATAGGCCGATGCCATATGAGATAAATCGCCCTGGGCGGCGTGGCTCACCATCAACGCCCGATAGGCCGGTTCAGGCACGTAGCCCAACGAAATCCAATGTTCGGCCCAACGTTGGACCTCGCTCCATTGCCCATCATGGGCCAGCCTATCCAGTAACGATTGTATGCGCCGTTCAAAGACATTCCGCAACCGCTCACGTTCCAGTTGTACCCAATCTTCGTAATAGCCGGGCAACAGATCGCCGCCATACGCAGAAACGGCTTGCACCAAAGAGGCATCAGATTCAACCGGTTGTTCCAGGATAGCGACATCCAATTCATAGGGGGCGGTTGGGGCGAAAGCAAGGGTTGTTTTATCGGCCAGTAGATATGGATCGCCGATAGCTTTGCGGAGCAGCCAGATAGTGTTGCGCAGATTTTTACGCGCGCTGCTATCCAGAGAATCGGGCCAGAGTACCCCGGCTAATTGCTCGCGCCGCAGGGCAACTCCGGCATTTAATAGTAAGTAGGCCAATAACACCTGCGCCGGTTGCGCTGACAGGACAACTGGGCTGCCGTTAAGACGAATTTCAAATTTTCCCAACAATGTTGCCTGGAGCATTGCTGTCTCTCTGACCCCCCGCTCATGACATCTCTTTTTGCGTGGTTTTCGAAGCGTTGCAGGAAGGCGCACATTGTACGTGCCAATCCTTTTTGTGGCAATTCAGCAATTCTCAATTTGAGAAGAAAGATGTCATGCTGAGGTCCTCCGAAGCATC
>CAYONK010000189.1:0-7988 GCA_964405285.1 uncultured Ardenticatenaceae bacterium | reverse complement strand
ACTTCCTAATCCATACCGTATTTGTGTGAAATGTGCTTTGCCCGGCCATGTCGCCGAGGGCGTCGGGGGTGGTCCAGTTGACGTTACGGCCGTTACTGAACTTGCTCCATCTCCCTTTCGGCGAAGCCAACACGCCGGGCCGCACGGCGTCGGTGACGATGGCTTTTAATTCGCACCAACCCCGGCCGTTCTCCACGATGACGGCGTCGCCGTGGGCGATACCGCGCCGGGCGGCGTCGGCCGGGTGGATTTCCACGAAGGGGTCGCCTTCGCGGGCCAGCAGGCCGGGCTGGTTGGCCAGGCTGCTGGTGACGAAGTGATGGGCCGCCCCACTGATCAGATTGAGGGCGTCGGCGGGGGCAAAACGGCCGTTTTCCCCTCCCCCATCATCCGCCGCCGCCACGTAACCGGGCAGCGGATCCAGTCCCAAATCAGCCATGTATTGGCTGTATAACTCTAGCTTGCCGCTAGAAGTGGGGAAACGGCCGTCGGCAAAGGGCACATCCGGCTCGAAATGCAGCTCAATCGCGCCTTCGGCTTTCAGCCGGTCCAGGGTGACGGGGGCGAGGATGGGGTTGGTAACGGCCGTTGCCGCCAACACCTCTTCAATCACCTCGTCGGCGCTCTGATGCAGCCAGGGTTCGGCAAAACCCATCTCCTTCGCCAACAAGCCCATCACTTCCCAATTGCTCTTGCACTCGCCCAAGGGTGGGATGGCCGGGGCGTTATAACTCAGCAGCGTATGTCCATACGCTTTATGTAAATCTGCTTGTTCCAACTGCGAGGTTGCCGGGAGAACGATGTCGGCGTAATCGGCCGTGTCCGTCATAAATAGCTCATGGACGACGGTGAACAAATCCTCGCGCCGCAAACCGGCCACCACCTGCCCGGCATTCGGGGCAATCGCCGCCGGGTTGGATCCGAAAACGTAGAGCGATTGGATGGGCGGATCGGCCGTCTCGCCGAGCAGCGCCGCGCCCAGCCGGTTCATGTTGACCGAACGGGCCGGGGGCGGGCATTCGGCCCATTTATTGATCGCCTCACTGTCCCATTTTAAGTAGCCGCTGGTGGAATAGGCCAGTCCGCCGCCGCGCCGCCCATATTGGCCGGTGAGCGCGGGCAGGGCGCAAATCGCCCGCGTGGTCTGGCCGCCGTTGCCGTGCCGCTGCAAGCCATCGGCGATTTTGATCAGCGCCGGCTGCGTCGTGGCGTAGAGGTGGGCCAGCTTGATGATGTCGTCCTCGGCCACGCCGGTAATGGCGGCGACCCGCTCCGGCGGGTAGTCGGCCAATCGCGCCTGAAATTCGGGCCAGCCGACGGTGTAGGCGCTCAGCCAGGCCGCGTCGTGCAGCCCTTCGGCGACGATGACGTGGGCCAGACCGAGGGCTAAGGCGCCATCGGTGGCCGGTTTGGGGGCGATGTGCCAATCGGCCCCTTTCGCGGTGCGGGTGCGGCGCGGATCAATGACCACCAACTGTGTCCCGTCGCGCTGCGCATCCTTGAGGAAGGGCATGAAGTGGGGGGCGGTCGTGACCGGATTGTGCCCCCAAACGATAACCAGGCGGCTATGGGCCACGTCGCTGTAGCGCTGGCTTTGCCGCGCCCCCAGGGTGGCTTCGACGGCGAATTCGGCCGCCGCGCCGCAAATCGCGCGGTCTAGCTGGCTGGCCCCAAGACGATTCCAGAAACGGCCGTTGCACACGCTCATCTGCGCCAGCCCCAACGTGCCGCTGTAGCTGTAAGGCAAAATAGCCGCCGCGCCATGCTCGGCGATAATCGCCCGCCAACGCGCCCCAATTTCGGCCAACGCCTCATCCCAGGTGATCCGCGCCCACTGCCCGCTTCCCTTCGGCCCAACGCGCCGCAGCGGATATTCCAGCCGGTCAGGGTGGTAAACGTGGTCCAGGTACGGCCGCACCTTCGCGCACAGCCAGCCCTGGGTGATGGGATGGTCCGGGTCGCCATAAAAATTCACGGCGCGGCCATCCACCACTTCGGTGATCACACCGCAGGTGTCTGGACAATCGTGGGGGCAAGCGCCGTGAACTTTCATAATGGTCAATGGTTGATGGTCAATTGTCAATTGTCAACGTTGGTCATTGACCATTGACAATTAACAATTGACCATTCATCCGCTTCCTCCTGGTCGGGGGAAGGTGTGTTGATGGATGATCGTTTGCTCCGGCAGCAGGTGGACGAAATTATAGCCGGGGTCGTGGGCGAAATCGTGGACGACGGCGTTGTCGCCGGGCCAGGCGGCCAGTTGGCTGAAGCCGCTGGCGGCGCTGACGTAGAGGATGCCGTCGCGTATGGTTTGCATGGGCTGGTGGACGTGGCCGTGGAAGACGCCGCGCAGCCGGTTTTTGGCGGCGAGGAGGTGGGTGTGGAGGGAACGGCCGTTTTCCACCAACATATGCGCGTCCATCCAGGGCGAATTGAGCGGCCAGACAGGATAGTGCAGAAAAACCGTCAGCGGCGGGCCATCCGGCCCCGTCTCCTGGGCGGCAATGGCTAACTGGGCGTCAGAAAAACGGCCGCGTGGGTCAATTTCATCCGGTCCTCGCGCGTCCAACACCAGAAAGCGATGGCCCTTCACTGTAAAAGCGTAAGAAAGCTCCTCCGGATCGTCACCCAACTCCTCTTTTGGCCCCATCAGGAGATACTGCTTCAGCAGCCCCTTGCCGTCGTGGTTGCCGTTGACGTAGTAGATGGGCACATTCAGCCGGGCGAAGAGCGCCGCCGCCAGTTCAAAGGCCGCCGGGTCCGGGTCATAGACCACGTCGCCGGTGTGGATGACGAAATCGGGCATCTGCGGCAATTCGTTGATGATCTCCACCAGTCGCTCCGCGCAGGGATAGGGGGCATAGCCATGGCGGTTGGTGTAAACGGCCGTTGGACCAATGTGCGTATCGCTGATCTGGACGAAGTAAGGCATGGTAACAGTTAACAGTTAACAGTTAACAATCAACTGGTAACTGTTTGCTCGGCGGGCTATCGCCCGGCCAGGACCATCGCGCCGATGTCGTTGACCAGCGTGGAGACGGTGCTGTCCATCAGGTTAAAGTAGCCGGAGGGGGCGATGCCGATCCAGACGATGAAGAGGATGAAGGCGAGGAAGATCGCCAGTTCCCTGCCGTTTACGTCGCGCAGTTCCTTGTTCTTCGGATTCTTCACCGGCCCCATAAAGACGTTTTGGAACATCCAGAGCAGGTAAACGGCCGCCAGAATCACGCCAGACGCGGCAAACGCGGTGTAAATCCAGGGATGGCTCCCCAACGATTCCGCACCCATCGAACCGAGCAAAATGGTGAACTCACCGACGAAGCCATTCAAGCCGGGCAAGCCCATGCTAGACAGCACCACAACCAACGACAACACCGAGAAGACCGGCACGGTGAGCCACAACCCGCCGTACTCCGACATCTCGCGGGTGTGGCGCTGCTCATAAATCACACCCACCAGGAAAAACAGCGCGCCGGTGGAGAGGCCATGATTCACTCCTTGCAAAATCGCGCCCTGAATGCCCGCTTCGTTGAGGGCGAAAATGCCCAACAAGACAAATCCGAGGTGGCTGATGCTGGAGTAGGCGACCAATTTTTTAATATCCCGCTGGGGCAAGGAGACCATCGCCCCGTCAATAATGCCGATGATCGCCAGGACGGCAATCGCCGGAGCGAAATCGAAGGAGGCCTGGGGGAAGAGGGGCAGATTGAAGCGCATCAGGCCATACGTGCCCATCTTCAGCAAGACGCCCGCCAGGATGATGGAACCGGCCGTCGGCGCTTCGGTGTGGGCGTCGGGCAGCCAGGAATGGAAGGGGAAGACGGGCACTTTGATGGCAAAGGCGATGAAGAAGCCGAGGAAGAGCAAATTTTGCGCGTCGGCGAAGGCGGCGCGGCCGGCGATCAGTTCCGGCACGGCAAATGTGCCGTTGGTGATGCCCATGTAGAGGATGGCGAGCAGCATGAGCAGCGAACCGGCCATCGTGTAGAGGAAGAACTTGATGGAGGCATAGACCCGCGCCGCGCCGCCCCAGATGCCGATCAGGAAGTACATGGGGATGAGGGTGAATTCCCAGAAGATGTAGAAGAGGAAGAGGTCCTGCGCCAGGAAGACGCCCATCATGCCGACGGCCATGAGCAGCATGAAGATGTAGTACGCCTTGATCTGCTTGTCTATAGCCGTCCAGGAAGCGGCGATGGCGATGACGCTGATGAAAGCGGTCAGCAGGACCATCAAGATGCTCAGGCCATCCACGCCCATGTAGTATTGAATGCCCCAGGCCGGTATCCAGTCGAAGCGATCCACCAGTTGCAGGCCGCTGATGGCGCTGTTGTAGTTAGCCAGGACCACAATTGAGATGATCAGGGTGATGACGCTGGTCGCCAGGGCGATCCATTTGATCATCTCGTCCGACTTTTCGTTTTTCCGATCAGCCAGGAGGATGGCGATCACCCCTACCAGCGGGAAGAAAACTAGAATGGTTAGTAACATGCTCATTGCCTCTCCAAGTCCCGTGTTTCGTAATCCGTGTTCCGTATTCCGTAATCCGTGTTTCGTAATCCGTGTTCCGTGTTCGGATTACGGATTACGGTCTACGTCTCTCAGTTAAGCGCCCAGAGGAAGTAAACCAATAAGGCGACCGCGCCCAGGAAGACGCCCAGGGCGTAGGTGCGGGCGTAGCCTGTCTGGGTGCGACGCAGTACGCCAGCAAAGCCTTTGGTAACGCTGCCGATGCCGTTGACGGTGCCATCCACGCCATATTTGTCGAAGATCTCCGCCAGGAATTTGGCGAAGCCGACGAACAGGTCGCGGATGACGTTGTTGTGGACGAATTCGTGCCAGAAGTCCCAATCAACGGTGAAGGCCAGCCAGTGGGCCAGTTTGTTGAAGGGGGGCACGACGAATTTCATGTAGAAGGTCTCCAGCGGTAGGATGCGGAACCACCAGAGGGGTTTGATTTTTTCCAGGGGGTCTGGGGAAACGGCCGTTTCCGGCCGCCGCTTATACACCACCAACATCGCCAGGGCCAACGCGCCAATCGCCAACAACGAAGAGATGACGGCCACGTCAACTTGAATCCAGGTCGGCGTGTAGGGCGGCTCAACGGGGAATAGCTCCTTGTCTTTCGCTAACTCGTAAACCAGCAGCGACTCCTCCAGCCAATGCTCCAGGGCCAGATTCAGGCTGCCCGATGTGGTCGTTTTGCTGGCGTCGTAGGCCGCTTTGGAGACGTGGGGCAAATTGAGCAGGCCGCCGAAGATAGTCAGGGCGGCCAGGGCCATCAGCGGCACAGTCATCAGGCGGGAGCTTTCCGAAGCGTGTTCGGCCGCCGCGTGGCGCGGCTTGCCGAAGAAGACCATCATCAGTTGGCGACCCATGTAGAAGGCGGTGCAGAAGGCGGCCAGGGTCAACATCCAATAGACGATGGTGAAGATGGAACCGGAATTGGTGTTGGCGTGGGCCAGCAGCTCATCCTTTGACCAGAACCCGGCCAGAGGGAAGATACCGGCCAGGGCGAACGCGCCGATCATGTAGGTCCAGAAGGTGACGGGCATTTTGTGGCGCAGGCCGCCCATCGTCCGCATGTCTTGCGGGTCGAAAGGCTCTTCGTGGTGATCATCGTGATGGTGGTCATGACCATGATCGTGTAAATGGTGGTGGCCATGTTCCATGCCATGAATAACGGAGCCGGAGCCGAGGAAGAGCAGCGCCTTGAAGAAGGCGTGGGTGACGAGGTGGAACATGGCGGCGATATAGGCCCCCATGCCGGCCGCCGCGATCATGAAGCCTAGCTGGCTGACGGTGGAGTAGGCCAGCACTTTTTTCACGTCGTATTGGGTGAAGGCGATGAGACCGGCCAGCAAGGCGGTGAACGCCCCGATGATGGCGATGAGGTCGGGGGCGGAGATGAGGTTGAAAACGGCCGTTCCCTCCACCAAAAAACTCGCCCGCGAAATCTCCACCAACACATTGCTGCGCACCAGCAAATAAATCCCCGACGTGACCATCGTCGCCGCGTGGATCAGCGCCGAAACCGGCGTCGGCCCGGCCATGGCGTCCGGAAGCCAGACGTAAAGCGGGAACTGCGCCGACTTCCCGGCCGCCCCCAACAAAAAGAGCGCCGTAATCGCCGTCACCACCCCGCCCACCGAAGCGGTAAAGAAGCCAAACGAAACCTGGTGGCCGCTCTTAAACATCTCAATGGCCGACTCAAACACCGCGTCGAACTCCAGCGAGCGGAAGGTCCAGAACATCAGGAACATCGCCAGGATCATGCCAAAGTCGCCCACACGATTGACGATGAACGCTTTCCGGCCGGCGTCCGCGTTCATCGCCTTGCCCTGCGCATTCGTCCGGTCGAACCAGTAGCTAATCAGCAAGAAAGAAGAAAGCCCCACCCCTTCCCAACCGACGAACAGCACCAGGTACGTGCTGCCAGAGACCAGAATCAACATAAAGAAGATAAACAGGTTGAAATAGGCAAAGAAGCGGGAGAAATTGGGGTCGCCGTGCATGTAGCCAATGGCGTAGATGTGGATCAGCGAGCCAACGCCCGTGACCACCAGCATCATCGTCACCGACAGCGTATCTACGCGAATGGCCCAGGGGATGGAAAAGTCGGCCGAGGGGATGACGATCCAGTCAAACAGGGTGATGACTTCGGCATGGAAATGGTTGGCCCGCAACGCAAAAAAGAGGGCAACCGCGACCGCGAAAGAGCCAATCGCCATCAGGCTGCCAAACCAACCGGACCACCGCTCGCCATATTTCGGATTTGCCTGGACAAAGCGACGGCCGACCAGCCCATTAAACAGCACACCGATGGCCGGGAACAGCAGCAAAAGTGGTGCTAAATTGTATCCATTCATAGAAAGTCGCCTGGGGGCGTAGTACTCGTAATCCGTAATCGGTAATCCGTAAAACGGTAAACGGGCTTCGATTTACGGGTACTAGCCTCTTAACACATTCAATTCGTCAATGTTGATGCTGCTCTTGGTGCGGAAAATCAGCACAATCAGGGCCAGCCCGACGGCCACTTCCGCCGCCGCCACCGTGATGACGAAAAAGACCAACACCTGCCCGTCCAGATCGCCCAGGTGACGGGCGAAGGCGACGAAGGCCAGGTTGGCCGAGTTGAGCATCATCTCAATAGACATGAAAATAATGATGGCGTTGCGGCGCAGCAAAACGCCCAAGGAGCCGATGGTGAACAACATGACGCTGAGCGCAATGTACCAATCAATCGTGACCTCAGACATCTTGACCTCGCTTCTTCGTCTTGTGGAAAATCACCACGCCGATCATCGCCGTCAACAGCAGCACGCCCGTCACCTGGAAGGGCAGCACATACCCCTCAAAGAGGCGCAAACCGAGGGCGGTGGGGCTGGTATCTACCAACGCGGCGGTGGCCATTGGCGGGTCGCTTTCCAATAGCAGCAAAGCGCTGGCGAAGACGAGAATAGCGGCCAGCAACCCGGCTCCAGCCCGGTGCAGCCGCTCGCCACCCGATATATCGCCAACGCCGCGCAGCCGTTCCGCGCCCAAGAGCATGATGACAAAGAGGAACAGCACCATGATCGCCCCGGCGTAGACGGTGATCTGCACCATGGCGATGAAGGGGGCATTGAGGATGATATAGAAGACGCCGATGGTTGTGAAGTTCAGCACGAGGTAGAGGGCGCTGTGGACGGCGTTCCGGCCGGTCAGCATCCCCACGCCTGAACCGATGGCCACGAAGGCCAACAGGAAAAAGATAATCGGATTACCCATGTGAAATCGCCTTTTGGGTGGTTGTTGGTTAGTTAGTTTGTTTGTTGGTTGGTTGGCTAACAAACTTGCAAACTAACAAACCAACCAACTTCCCTTCTACTTCGGATTCTCCATGTCTGGGATGGCCTGGGTGAATTTGCCGGGTTCTACGGTTTGGGGGGTAGAACGGCCGTTTACCGGCACATCCACAATCAACATATCCTTCGTATAAATGG